>NZ_JBIVCD010000005.1:34706-51959 GCF_044746425.1 Pseudomonas sp. NPDC086112
TCACGACATCAGCGCCTACAGCTTCGTGGCCCTGGCCAAGGCTGGTCGCGAAATGATGAAAGGCCGCAATGGCAGCCTGCTGACCCTGTCCTACCTGGGCGCCGAGCGCACCATGCCGAACTACAACGTAATGGGCATGGCCAAGGCTTCGCTGGAAGCTGGCGTGCGTTACCTGGCCGGGTCCCTGGGCCCGGATGGCACCCGCGTGAACTGCGTATCGGCCGGCCCGATCCGCACCCTCGCCGCTTCCGGCATCAAGAACTTCCGCAAAATGCTGGCGGCCAACGAAGCGCAAACCCCGCTGCGTCGTAACGTCACCATCGACGAAGTCGGCAACGCCGGCGCCTTCCTGTGCTCGGACCTGGCGTCCGGCATCAGCGGCGAAATCATGTACGTAGACGGCGGCTTCAACACCACCGCCATGGGCAACATCGAAGAGTGATCTTCGGTTAGCCATTAAAAACCCGCCTCTTCAGGCGGGTTTTTTTATGGCTTCAATTCCAGGATTGACGCGGTCAAATGTGGGAGCGGGCTTGCTCGCGAAAGCGGTGCGCCAGTCGACACTTTCTGTATGCCGTACACCGCCTTCGCGAGCAAGCCCGCTCCCACAGGGGTTAGCGTTTAGTCATCGATCTGTGTCAAACACCGCGCAAACAACTGCTGGATCGGTTGTGTGCGCTGGCTATAACGCTGCAACAGCACGATCTCCCGGTAGAACGTCAGCTCACCCAACGGGATGATCCGCACCTTCGCCCCATGCTCAAGCCACAGCCCAGCCTCGGGCAATAGCGAAACACCCAGCCCGCATTCGACCATTTTGACGATAGCTTCCAGCTCATCCAGCTCCAGAGCTACCTGCACATCAATCTGCTGCTCACGTAAAAAGCGAGTCACCAAGCGCCCACCGAAAGAATTGCGGTCGTAGCGTACGTGGGGATGGTTGGCGAGTAACTGCAGCGGGTCGTCGCCCTCAAGGTCTGCCGGTACGATCAGCACAAACGGCTCCCGGCGAATGACTTGCACCGACAATTCCTTGGGCAATTCAAACGGTGGCTTGATCAGAATCGCCAGATCCACTTCGCCGGTGTCCACCTGACTCAACAGGCTCAGGGATACCCCCGGCACCAGCTTCGCCTCCAGCAATGGCGCCTGCTGCCGGAGTCGCAACAGCGCGCGCGGCAACAACCCGGTCTGGGCGGTGGCCACCGCGCCGATCTTCAATTCGCCACGAAACTCGCCGACGCTATCACTGACGGCCATGCGGCTGAAGGTCTCAAGGATTTCCCGAGCCATCGGTAACGCCCGCTGCCCCGCGGCGTTGAGAACCGCCTGACGTCCGGTGCGATCGAACAGGCGAATGCCCAACGCCTGTTCGAGGTTGCGGATCTGCGCGCTGACCGCCGACTGGGTCAGGCCAATGTGCATGCCTGCCGCAGCGAACGTGCCATGACGCGTCACGGCAATGAAGGTTTTCAGTTCCCGCAGCATGCGGCTCTCCGATTGATCGAAATAATTTGAGCTCGTCGCAAAAACTATCGTCTTTCAATCAAAAAGCACAGGACTAAACTCGGTCTTAACGCTCAACCCGTCGAGGCACGTCCGATGCAACTGTCCCCTTTTCACTTGGCCATCCCGGTTTACGACTTGGCCGCTGCCCGGTGCTTCTATGGTGAAGTGTTCGGCCTGGAAGAAGGTCGCTCCAGCGACCACTGGGTCGATTTCAACTTTTTCGGCCATCAACTGGTCATTCATCTGGCACCGAAAAACGCTTCTCAGGAAGCCGCCCACACCAACGCCGTGGATGGCCACGACGTACCGGTGCCGCATTTCGGTGTGGTATTGGGGATGACGGAATGGGAGGCCCTGGCCGAGCGTTTGAAAGCCCTTGGCACGCGCTTCGTGATCGAACCGGGTATCCGCTTTCAGGGATTGGTGGGCGAACAGGCGACGATGTTTCTCTTCGACCCCTGCGGCAATGCCCTGGAGTTCAAGGCATTCAAGAACATCGACCAGTTGTTCGCCAAATGATCCGAGCACGTTGCAGCGCTATTGCAAGACGCCATTCAACAATGACGGACGTCGCGCAGCGCCTTATCGGCCGAAGCCAGCAAGTCTTCCGCCGTCTGGTGTAGCCGAGGATCAAACTCGATCTGCCCGATACTGAAGCGAATGTCATAGCCACGATGCGCCGTGGCATTGCGTTCATCGAGTATTTCTTCGAGGCGCGCTCTGATCGCGGCGATTTCCACGGCGTCGGTGCCGGTCAACAAGGCAGCAAACTCATCGCTGCCGAGCCGGCCGATCACATCGCTTTCACGAAAGGCGATGCGCAGGACATCGGCAAAGGTTTTCAGGGCGTTGTCGCCCTCGGCGCGACCGTACAGCTGGTTGATGCGCTTGAAATCATCAAGGTCGAAAAACAGCAGGGTCGCGGGTATGCCCAACTGCTGACAGGCCTCCAGCGCCAACCGGGCCAAAGCCTCGAAGCCATGACGATTGGAGAGCAGCGTCAATTCATCCATGCTCGCCATCTGCACACCCGTCAGTTCTTGCTCGGCCTTTCGCGCCAGGTCGCGCAATACATCGCGATCCTGCGCCGCGCTGTCGAGGATGTTCGGTGCACGCAAGGCATCTGCGCCAACGCCGGGTTTAAACGATTTGCCTGGGGTTAACATCACTCACTCCTTGATGGGTATGAACGTTAGAGTCGCTCATACCCGGTATGACTCCCTATAAACGCGCCGCTGGTCAGCTTCCTGCCACCGGACACGGCCCTCCAGCATCGGCCCAGAGCTTGAACTGGGTGACAAAAATGTCGTGGGGCACCGGCACCGGCGCCCGTCCCTCGCCCGGGCGCCAGCCCCAGAGCACCAGTTTGTCCTCGCTGACGTGCTTGATCAGCGCCGCAAAATCACGGTCGCCATTACTGGAACGATCCTTGATCATCGCGCACAACTTGTCGGCTGGCAGCCCAATCCAGGCCATCTTGTGTGCGGCTGGCGGCAGGCTCCAATGCGGTGCTCCGGGTGGAGCGTTGGGACCATAACTGGCCGGCGGATTGCGTTCGGCATGACAACTGGCACATGGCAAACCGGCTGCGCCTTTGCCGTCCAGGCCGCGAACCACATTCATTGCGTGAGGAACACCGGCGTCGAACTGCAACGGTGAATCGCCGGGGATATGACAGTTCTGGCAACGCGGGCTCTGGAACACTTTCTGCACCGTGTCGAACGCCTTCACCGCCTCTTTATCATCAGCGAACAGGTCCGAGGTATAACCACCCAGGCCAATCAGCATCACCGCGCCCCAAAATATATGTCGTCTCATCTCACACCCCCGACAGTTGCAACGGCAGTTCCCGCAGACGCTGCCCGGTCAGGGCAAACACCGCGTTCGCCACGGCCGGCGCCACGGGCGGTACACCGACCTCGCCGATGCCGCCGGGCTTGTCGCTGCTGGGGACGATATGCACCTCGACCACCGGCATCTCGTTCAGGCGCAGGACCTGATAATCGTGATAATTGGACTGTTCCACCTGACCGTCCTTGAACGTCAGTTTGCTGTGTAAGGTAAAACTGAGACCAAAGGTGATGCCTGACTCCATCTGCGCGGCGATGCTCTGCGGATTGACCGCAATGCCGCAGTCCACCGCACACACCACCCGGTGCACGCGAATCGCCAGATTGTCCTGGGACACCTCGGCCACCTGGGCGACATAACTGCCGAAAGACTCATGCACCGCCACGCCCAATGCGTGACCGTCTGGCAACGGTGCTTTCCAGTTGGCTTTCTCTACTGCCAGATTCAGGACGCCCAGATGCCGCGGATGCGCCTTGAGCAAAGCGCGTCGGTATTCCACCGGGTCCTTGCCGGCGGCGTCTGCCAGTTCGTCGATCAACGACTCCATGACGAATGCAGTGTGGGTGTGCCCCACCGAACGCAACCACAGCACGCTGATGCCGGTTTGCGGCGAATGCAGTTCGACTTGGTGGTTGGCCAGCCCCTCAAGGTAAGGACTGTCGGCCACGCCTTCGACGGAGGTTTTGTCGATGCCATCCTTGACCATGGTCGCCGCGAACGAGGTGCCAGTCAGAATCGACTGCCCGACCAGCACATGCTTCCAGGCCATTGGCATGCCGTCGGCATCCAGGCCGATGCGCGCTTGATGCAGGAACGCCGAGCGGTAATAACCGCCGCGAATGTCATCCTCTCGGGCCCAGACGGTTTTTACCGGCGCGCCCGCCGCTTTGGCGACGTACACGGCTTCGCTGACAAAATCCGAGGTCGGGTTGGCCCGACGCCCGAAACCGCCACCGAGGAATTGGGTGTGGATATCTACCTGTTCGGGTTTGAGCCCGGTGATCTTCCCCGCGATCATCTGATCCAGCGTCTGAAACTGCGTGCCGGTCCAGATTTCGCATTTGTCCTTGGAAATTTTCACCGTGCAGTTGAGCGGCTCCATCGGCGCGTGAGCAAGGTATGGCACGCTGTATTCGGCCTCAATCGTCTTCGCCGCGTTGCCTAGCGTCGCCATCACATCCCCGGCCTGACTGGCGGAAGTGCCGGGGGTGGCGGCGAGTTTACGGAAGCTTTCCAGCAGTTGTTGACTGTCGAGCCCGGCGTTCGGCCCCAGGTCCCATTCGACCTTCAGCGCATCGCGCCCCAGCTTCGCCGCCCAATAATGATCGGCAATCACCGCGACACCCGTGGGCACCTGCACCACTTTGTGCACGCCCGGCACCGCCAGCGCCTCGGCGCCTTCGAAGGATTTGACGCTGCCGCCGAACACCGGCGGGCGAGCGACCATCGCCGTCATGAGTCCGTCGAACTGCACGTCCATGCCGAACTTCGCTTGCCCAGTGATTTTCTCCGGAGTGTCGAGGCGCTTGGTGGGTTTGCCGATGATCTTCCAGTCTTTGGCTTCCTTGAACTTGATCGAAGCCGGATCCGGCACTGGCAGCTTGCCAGCGTCATCCGCCAATTCGCCGTAAGTGGCGCGCTTGTCGCCGGCCATGACCACGCCCGATTCGGTGCGAATCTGCGAAGGCGCCACGTCGAATCGCTTGGCCGCCGCCTCGATCAGCATCAAGCGCGCCGCCGCTCCGGCCTGGCGATAGCGGTCGAACTCCATCCAGGTCGACGTCGAACCGCCGGTGATCTGCATCCCGCCAAACGCCGGCAGGCCATAATCGGCCGCCGAGGCCGGTGCATGTTCGACACGGATTTTCGACCAGTCGGCGTCCAGCTCTTCGGCGATCAACATGGTCAGGCCGGTCCAGATGCCCTGGCCCATTTCCGAATGACCGAGCAGCACGGTGATGCTGTTGTCGTTGCCAATGCGTAAAAAGGCATTGGGGGCGAAGACGTTTCCTTGATTCTCGGCGCCTAGGGCAAAGCGATTGGCACCGGGGATGACAAACGCCACCACCAGACCGCCGCCCAACACCGCACTGCCCTTGAGAAAACCGCGACGCGAGACAGGGTTGATTCTGTTCATGGGTCAGCTCCCTTCGACGTGGTATCAACCGATCTCGGCGGCGCGTTTGACCGCGGCGCGGATTCTTGGGTAGGTGCCGCAGCGGCAGATGTTGCCGGACAGCGCCTGGTCGATGTCGCTGTCGGTGGGCTTGGGGATCTTCGCCAGCAACGCGGCCGCCGACATGATCTGCCCCGACTGGCAATAGCCGCACTGAACCACGTCGAGTTCGGCCCAGGCTTGCTGGACCGGGTGCGACCCATCAGCGGACAAGCCTTCGATGGTGAGAATTTTCTGCCCGTGGGCCACCGCCGTGGCAGGCGTGATGCAAGAGCGCAGCGGCGCGCCGTCGACGTGTACGGTGCAAGCGCCACACTGGGCCATGCCGCAACCGAATTTGGTGCCCGTCAGGTGCGCGACATCGCGCAGCACCCAGAGCAACGGCATGTCCGCCGGGACATCCAGTTCCTGGTCCTTGCCATTGATATTAAGGGTCAGCATTGCGGGTTTCCTCAGACTCACGGTGTTCTGAAGGGGCGCCTCTGCCTCGGCGCCATCATTTTTGTGTAGGAGCGAGCGGTGCGGCGATCCGACTTACCTGCGAAGCACGATAACGCGGTGTGACAGCAATGACGCCTTCGCGAGCAAGCTTCGCTCCTACAAGGTCGGCGGGTTACGCGCGCCTTGGGTTATCCCTACAGCTAAGCGCAATTTGACCCACAAGCCATGTTCATCGACCACCGGTCGCCGCCCATTCGCTCCAAACGGGTTGGGGAAACTCTCACGACTTGTCGATCTATGGCACAACCGGACCACCACAGGCTGACTACGCTGATAATCCAGAGTGATTAACCCGCAGAGGAGCACCGCCATGCACCGCGTTCAAAAACTCACGCCTTGCCTGTGGTTCGACGATCAGGCCGAGGACGCCGCGAAGTTTTACTGCGCGATCTTCGATCATTCCAAAATCGCCGGCATCACCCATTACGGCAAGGCCGGTCAGGAAATCCACGGCCGGCCGGAAGGTTCGGTGATGACCGTCAGTTTCGAACTCGATGGGCAGAGCTTCACCGGCCTCAACGGTGGCCCGGTTTTCAAGTTCAATGAGGCGATCTCATTCCAGGTCAATTGTCACACTCAGGAAGAAGTCGACCACTTCTGGGGGCGCCTGTCTGCGGGCGGTCCCGTTGAAGCCCAGCAATGCGGCTGGCTCAAGGATAAGTTCGGCGTGTCGTGGCAGGTCGTGCCGGTCGTTCTGATGGACATGATGAAAGACCCCGACACAGCCAAATCCCAGCGCGCCATGGCGGCGATGCTGCAAATGAAAAAACTCGACATCGCCATGCTGCAACGAGCCTTTGACGGCGAGAGCTAATACACTCCAGAGCTGAACCGCCGAGGACGCCAGGATGAAGCACTCCGTCACCAAAGATGCTGACAAAGCCCCGCGCTTCTGGCGTGACGACGCGCTGCCCTTCATCGAAGCCCGTTCCATCGCCGACGGTCGCGAGGTCTGCTACAGCCGGCATTCCCATGCGCACTTTTCCATTGGCGCGATCACCGCCGGGCGCAGCACCTATATTCACGAGCAATCGGAGTTTCAGGTCAGTGCCGGCACCGTGGTGCTGATGAATCCGGGCGATGTGCATGCCTGCAACCCGATCGACGACCAGCCGTGGTCCTATCTGATGCTGTACGTCGAGACGCCTTGGCTGACCGATTTGCAGCATCAGCTCGGCTTCAGCCAGGACTCGGCGTTTCGCCGGTTTTCCATCACTCACAGTCGTGACGCCGAGCTGTTTGCTGGCCTGAAGAATTTGTACGAGGTGTTGATCGACCCGCAGCAAGACGTGCTGCGCAAGCACAGCGCGGCGGTGGAATTTTTCACCGACGTGCAACAGCGGCTCAACCCTGTCGAGCAACCGCTGCGCGAACCCAATTTCAAGCTGGAACGGGCCGCCGACTATATCCGCGACAACTGCACGCACATGCTCAAGCTCGAGGATATTTGCGAGGCGGCGCAACTGTCGCCGTCGTACCTGATCCGCGCGTTCAAGCAGCATTACGGCATGACGCCCCATGCGTTTCTGATCAACCGGCGCATCCAGTTCGCGCAGGAACAACTGCGTAGCGGCAAGTTGATTGCCGATGTGGCGCTGGAAGCCGGGTTTGCTGATCAGGCGCATTTTCAGCGCGCGTTCAAACAGCATCTGGCGGCGACACCGGGGCAGTATCGCGGTTGATGCCAACACAAAATCCCCTGTGGGAGCGGGCTTGCTCACGAAGGTGTCAGGTCAGTCGACATCAATGTTGAATGACACACCGCTTTCGCGAGCAAGCCCGCTCCCACAGGGAAAGCATTGGCAATAAGAGTTGTGCCGGTAACCACCATTGCAAACCTACGGCAGCAGCAAATACCCCGCACTCACCGCCAGCAACAACGCCATGACCCGATTGAACAGGCGCATCCCCGCCGGGTTGCTCAGATAGCCGCGCAAAAACGTGCCGGCATAGGCCCAGCAACCCACCGACAAGTAGCAGATCACCAGATACACCGCCGCAAACTGCCAAACCAGCCGCGCCTCGCCATCGGCGACAAACGCGCCCATCCCCGCCACACAGGCCAGCCAGGCTTTCGGGTTGAGCCATTGCATCACCGCGCCATACAGCATCGATGGCGCCCGCCCCGACTCCTTGGCATCGAGTTGACCGTTATCAGTGGCCAATTTGAAAGCCATGAACAACAGAAACGCCACCCCCGCCCATTGCACCACCCGCGTCAGCGCCGGCCAACGCTGCAACACCTCATGCAATCCCAACCCCATCAGCACCAACAGCAGAACAAACCCCAGGGTCGCCCCGGTCACATGCCGTTGACTGGCGCGAAAGCCGAACTGCGCGCCAGAGCTCAACGCCACAATGTTCACCGGTCCCGGTGTAATCGAAGCTGCCAGCGCAAACGCGGCCATGGAAAGAATCAGACTCATTGCATACCTTCTTCAATTCAGTTGAACCAGGCTTCAAGGTAATGAGCAGCCTGAACGCCGTATTGAAGAAAACACCCCTCTGCGTCATTGCAAGCCTGCCACGATGCGCCTTGTGGCGAGCCTATACTCTAAGAGTTGGCACACTCGAAGCGACCTGCAATCGTGTTTGATGTACGGGGTATCGCGTCGAGTGATCGTTCACGCAGGCCACGGCCTGCCTTCGTCGTAGGGAGGAAAAGATCATGGCGCGTAAATACATCGACTGCCGCGAGTTTCCAAGCGATTCCAAATGCTCGGTCGCGCTGTCCGCAGACTCTGAAAACGAACTGCTCGAGGCCGCCGCACAGCATGCGGTCAGCGTTCACAAGCACACCGACTCACCGGAACTGCGTGCGCAACTGAAGACGATGTTTCACGACGGTACTCCGCCTGTTGAAGCACCACGTCCCGCGTAGGAGCTGCCGAAGGCTGCGATCTTTTGATCTTGATCTTCATCAGGACCGCCGGGAACATAAATAGGGATACATAAAAAGGGACAGACCACGATTTAAGGCATATGCCGAGCAATCGTGGTCTGTCCCCTGTTTTCCCCAAAGGAGACGACCATGTATGCGGTTATAAGAACCTACCTGGGTGCTGGAGCAAAGCAGCTTTTCGAGCTTTTGGAACAGCGCAAGGCCGACGTCGAAGCTACCCTGCGGACAGTGCCAGGCCTGGTAAGCTACACACTGCTGAACACGGGTGATGGCGGTACGGCGGTGACTGTTTGCACGGACAAGGCCGGCAGCGATGCGAGCTTGAAAGTCGCACGCGACTGGATTCAGAAGAATGCCTCGAATATTCACGCAAACCCGCCGATCGTGACGGAAGGTCCGGTGATTGTGCAGATCAAATAGTGTGCCTTTCCGGTTGATCGCTGAATGACGAAGGAGATCCCTTGTAGGAGCCAGGCTTGCCGGCGAAGACTCTTAAGGACGCCTTCGCCGGCAAGCCTGGCTCCTACATGTCCGATTTACCCTTAACTGACCAGCATTCAATGCCAGCCAGTTAAGGCGCAGAACCTGTGGGAGCGGGCTTGCTCGCGAAGGCGTCAGGTCAGTCGACATAAATGTTGAATGACACACCGCTTTCGCGAGCAAGCCCGCTCCCACATGGACTGCGCTAACCGACTGACATTAGCGCTAACCAAGCCGGCACAAGTGTATGGCGATTTGCGTTCACCGCTGTATGGGCCGGCCCACTCGTCACTCATGATAAAAATACGGTTCTCGTTACTGGAGCCGTCGTCATGGACCTCGCCACCCTCACCCTGTTTCTCCCGGCCTGCTTCGCCCTGAACATGGCTCCCGGCCCGAACAATCTACTGTCGGTCAGCAACGCTACCCGTTATGGCTATCGTCGCGCCTGCGTGGCCGGCGTCGGTCGTTTGCTGGCGTTTGCCGGGATGATCGCCCTGGCCGCCGCCGGGTTGTCGGTGGTGCTGAAAACCTCGGAATGGCTGTTTTATGCGATCAAGATCATCGGCGCCGCTTACTTGTTGTACCTGGCCTGGCAATTGTGGCGCGCCAATCCCGAGGCCGAGCAGCTTGTGACCGCCGCACCAATTGGTATTGTCGCTCTGGCGCGGCAGGAGTTTCTGGTGGCTGCGGGTAATCCCAAGGCTATTTTGCTGTTCACCGCATTCCTGCCGCAATTCGTCGACCCGACTCGACCGATTGCCGCGCAATTCGTCGTACTCGGCGCGTTGTTCCTGCTGCTGGAATGGATCGCCATCAGCGCCTACGCCTACATGGGCCTGCACATGCGCCGCTGGTTCGCCGAACCACGGGGCAAGCAGATCTTCAACCGTTGCTGCGCGGGATTGTTGTCGGCTGCGGCCTCAGTGTTGTTGATGGCGAAACGGGCCTGAACTTTACCCTTGGGACGGCCCTTTCAGTTCGACCTGATTGCCGTCCGGATCGAAGCAATAGATCGACAGCCCGTGGCCTTCGGCGCCGAAACGCACGGCGGCTTTCTCGGGGGGCAGGCCGAAGGACTGCAAGTGACTGACCAGCGCTTCCTCGTCGAACGGTTCGATGCGCAGGCAGAAGTGATCGACGTTGCGCCGTTCGTGGCCAGCGGCAGCACCGCCCTTGCGGCCGAGTTCGCCCTGGATGTCGACGAGGTCGATCATCGAGGTGCCCGCACGCAAATGCACCAGGCCCAGATCGTCACGGCGCTTGACCAGTTCGGCGCCGAGTACCTCGCCGTAAAAAGTGATACTTCGTTCGAGATCCTTGACGCGCAGGACGATGTGATCGATGTGTTTGATCGTGAACGGTTGCATAGGATGATTCCTGTAAATATCGTTTACAGCATGACCGGCGACCCGATGACTGTAGCGCAGGGCCACAAAAATTCACTGTCGATTTTCCGGTGGAGGCGCCGGGCGACGCAGCATATGCTCAGCCCATGAACCTACAAAACGCTGTGCTTCCGCCCCACGCCGAGATGGTTCGCGCCATGCTCGAACGCGACACCGCCTACGAGGGGGTGTTCTTTACCGCGGTCAAAACCACCGGCATTTTCTGCCGCCCCGGCTGTACGGCGCGCAAACCGAAGCCGGAAAACGTTGAGTTTTTCGCCCATGCCGATGAGGCGATGTCGGCGGGCTATCGGGCCTGTCTGCGTTGCAAGCCGCTGGACGCCGCGGCCATCGCGCCGGACTGGGTGCAGCGGCTGCTCAAATCCGTGGACGCCGACCCCGATCTGCGCTGGACCGATGCCCAGTTGCTGGCCGAG
Organism: Pseudomonas sp. NPDC086112; assembly: GCF_044746425.1. Classification (NCBI taxonomy): domain Bacteria; kingdom Pseudomonadati; phylum Pseudomonadota; class Gammaproteobacteria; order Pseudomonadales; family Pseudomonadaceae; genus Pseudomonas; species Pseudomonas sp. NPDC086112. The sequence continues at coordinate 45,951 of NZ_JBIVCD010000005.1, forward strand.
GGCATCGAGCCGCTGAAACTGCGCCGCTGGTTCAAGCAGCATTTCGGCATGACCTTTCACGCCTGGCTGCGCAGCCGGCGCCTGGGCATCGCCCTCGGTGGCATCAAACAGGGCGCATCCATCGACAACGCCGCGTTCGACTCCGGCTACGAATCCCTGAGCGGCTTTCGCGATGCGTTTCAAAAGTCGTTCCATATCACGCCCGGCCGCGCGGCCCACAGCGAGCCGCTGCTGTTCACTCGACTGACCACGCCGCTGGGGCCAATGATCGCCATGGCCGAACAGCGTGGCCTGGTGCTGCTAGAGTTTCTCGATCGACCGGCATTGACCAAGGAAATCGAAGAATTGCAGAGCCGTTATGGCTACGCCGTGGTACCCGGACACAACGGGCATTTGCAGCAGACTGAACAAGAACTGGCGCAATACTTCGCTGGTAAACGAACCGAATTCAACATGCCACTGCACCTGCCCGGCAGCGCTTTCGCCCGGCAGGTATGGGCCGAACTGATGAAAATCCCCTACGGCCAGACCACTACTTATGGCGCCATCGCCGCACAACTGGGCAACCCCGGCGCCAGTCGCGCCGTGGGCCTGGCCAACGGACAAAACCGCTTGGCGATTATCCTGCCCTGTCACCGGGTGATCGGTGCAGACGGCTCGTTGACCGGCTATGGTGGAGGACAGCCGCGCAAGGCGTTTCTGCTCAGGCTGGAAAGCGCCGCGGTGCAAATCACCGAGCAACTCGCGTTCTGATCACGCCACCGTTTATTCAAAAAAAGTCATAAGGAAGGACATTCGATGGACACACTCGACAATCAATTCCATCAACTGCACCAGAGCGGCCTGCTGATTCTGACCAACGTCGCCGATGCCACCGGGGCGCGACTGGTGGAACAGCTAGGCAGCAAGGCTGTCGCCACCAGCAGCGCTGCGGTGGCTTGGGTTCACGGCTACCCGGATGGCAATACCTTGCCGCTTGAACGTCTCGTTTCCACCGTTGAATCCATCGCCCGAGTCATCACGGTGCCGTTGACCGTGGACATTGAGGCCGGTTATTCCGATGACCTGGGTCGGGTCGCAGAAGTGATCGACGCCGTCATCGCCGCCGGTGCCGTGGGGATCAATATCGAGGACGGTGCTTCGCCGCCCGAGCTGCTGGCCCACAAGATTGAAATCGCTCGCCAGGTTGCCAATCGCCGGGACGTGAAGTTGTTTATCAACGCTCGCACCGACGTGTATCTCAAGGGCTTGGTACCGGCCGAAGATCGCGTCGCAGAAACACTCAAACGGGCCGCGTTGTATCAGGCCGCAGGGGCCGACGGGCTGTTCGCGGCGGGCGTCACGGCGGCGTATGAGATTGAAGCGTTGTGCCGTGGCACGACGCTGCCGGTGAACGTGCTGGGTTTCGCGGGCCTGCCTTCGCCTGAAGAACTGCAAACCCTCGGCGTGCGCCGTTTGAGCGCCGGCTCGAGCATCGCCGAATTCCTCTACGGCGCCATGGCGTCGGTAGCCAAAAGCTTTCTGGAAACCGGAAAACTCGATAGCAGCGACCTCAAGGCCTTCACTTATGGCCAAGTGAACGCCCTGCTGGCCTCCTCCGGCAAAGTTTGACCGCAAGCAATGGAGTGCGGCGCTGCGGAGTGAGGGCTAATCTCCCCCGCAGTCACCCGCGCTTCAGGAAGCTCCATGCCCGACACCTACCAACTGGCCAGCGAATTTCTCTCGGCCCTCGACGCCGACTGGCAACGCCACATCAGCGCCATCGGCCCCTGCCTGCATCAGCCCCATGCGGCTCGCGATCCTTACGAATCGCTGGTGCGGGCAATTGCCTATCAGCAACTGCATGCCAAGGCCGGCGATGCGATTGTCGGCCGGCTGCTGGCGTTGTTTCCGGCGAGCACCTTCCCAAGGCCTGAGCAGATTCTGGCGACCGACTTCGAGCAGATGCGTGGTTGCGGGTTTTCCGCCAGCAAGATCGCGACCATTCAGGGCATTGCTCAGGCCGCTCTGGACGGCGTGGTGCCGGATTACGCCACGGCGCTGGCGATGGACGATGAAGCCTTGATCGAGCGCTTGATCACCTTGCGTGGGGTGGGTCGCTGGACCGTGGAAATGCTGCTGATCTACAGCCTGGAGCGGCCGGACATTTTACCGGCCGATGACTTTGGCGTGCGTGAGGGTTATCGGCGGCTGAAGGGGCTGGAAGTACAGCCGACTCGTAAGCAGATGATTGAAATCGGGATGGCGTGGCGCCCTTATCGGACGGTGGCGGCGTGGTACTTGTGGCGGGTGCCCGGGCGGTAGACCGCGTTATCGTTCTTCGCGAGCAAGCCCGCTCCCACATTAGATCTTCAGTGAACGCAGATTTTGTGTACGAAAACGATTAAGTGTGGGAGCGGGCTTGCTCGCGAAGAGGCCCGCCCAGCCAACATAAATTCAACTGACAAGGAACACTGACAGTCTAGGCTGTCCTGAGTCATCCCAACCTCATTGGAGGTTCCCATGCAGCTCGAAGGCTCCTGCCATTGCGGCGCGGTGTCGTTCAGCCTGACCAGCGCCCACCCCTACCCTTATCAACGCTGCTATTGCTCGATCTGTCGCAAGACCCAGGGCGGTGGCGGTTATGCGATCAACATCGCTGGCGATGCCGCCAGCCTGAAGGTGCGCGGTCGCAAGCACATCTCGATTTACCATGCGCGGCTCAAGGAAAAAGGTGACATACGCGCCCATCGCAGCACCGCCGAGCGGCATTTCTGTTCCGTTTGCGGCTCGGGACTATGGCTGTTCAGCCCTGAATGGCCGGAATTGATTCACCCGTTTGCCTCGGCCATCGACACTCCGTTGCCGGTACCACCGGAACACACGCATCTGATGCTCGGCTCCAAGGCGCCATGGGTAGAAGTCGAGGCGCATCCGGGCGACCACCAGTTCGACGTCTATCCCGAAGAATCCATCGCCCAATGGCATGAGCGCCTGGGTTTGAGCCGTTAGGTCGCTTTACAGTCTTTGACAGTTCCCGACGCAATTGCAGGAGCACGGCTTGCCGGCGAAAGCGTCCTTGAGATCGCCTTCGCGGGCAAGCCTCGCTCCTACAAGGTTATGCGGCGGCGGGCACACCACTGTGAAAGCGAAACTCCACATCCGGCGACTCGATCAGCGCCTGCTCGGCGTCACGAACCTTGTCGATCACTTGTGCGATGTCCTTGGCGTCACCGTACTGATAGGCCAGTTTCAGGTAACCCTGGAAATGCCGCGCCTCGCTTTTCAGCAGGCCGAAGTAGAACTTGCCCAGCTCTTCATCCAGATGCGGCACCAACGCCTCGAAACGCTCGCAGCTGCGGGCTTCGATGAAGGCGCCGACCACCAGCGTATCCACCAGCTTCACCGGTTCGTGGCTGCGCACCACTTTGCGCAGCCCCGAGGCGTAGCGCCCGGCGGACAGCTGACGCAGCCCGATCTTGCGCTTTTTCATCAGGCGCATGACCTGTTCGTGGTGCACCAGCTCTTCCCGGGCCAGACGCGACATCAGGTTGATCAGATCGACGTGGGAGTGGTACTTGGCAATCAGGCTCAACGCCGTGCTGGCCGCCTTGAATTCGCAGTTTTTGTGGTCGATCAGCAGGGTTTCCTGATCGGCCAGCGCGGCCTGGACCCAGCCATCAGGCGTGCGGCAGCCGAGGAACTCGTGAATTTCGGGAAGGATCATGGGGCTCACGGATAAAAGGTACAAAACGAAGGGCGCCGATTATACCGGCCTGCCGACAGACCACCAGACGCCAACCGTTGATATGCATCAAGTCGCCGAATGCCGGTCAGCAACTATAGTTGTCCAACGCAGTGTTTTTTATCTTCATGGAGATCCCGATCATGCAAGCCATTCGCAGCATCCTGGTGGTCATCGAACCCGAACACTCGGAAAGCCTGGCGCTTAAACGGGCCAAACTGATCGCTGGCGTGACCCAGGCCCATCTGCACCTGCTGGTCTGCGATAAAAAGCATGATCACGCTGGCATGCTTGGCGTGCTCAAGGCTGCGCTGGTGGCGGACGGTTACAGCGTCACCACCGAACAGGCCTGGAACGAAAGCCTGCACGAAACCATCGTCGAGGTGCAGCAAGCCGAAGGCTGCGGGCTGGTGGTCAAGCAGCATTTCGCTGACAGCCCGCTGAAAAAAGCTCTGCTGACCCCGGCGGACTGGAAACTGCTGCGCTACTGCCCTACCCCGGTGCTGCTGGTGAAAACCTCGAAGTCCTGGACCGGCGGCGTGATCCTGGCGGCCATCGATGTTGGCAACATCGACGGCGAACACCGTACCTTGCACGCCAGCATCATCGATCATGGCTACGACATCGCCAGCCTGGCCAAGGCCCATTTACACGTGATCAGCGCTCACCCATCGCCGATGCTGTCGGCGGCCGACCCGACGTTTCAGCTCAAGGAAACCATCGAAGCCAGTTACCGCGAGCAGTGCAAGGCGTTCCAGGCCGAATTCGATATCGATGACGACCATCTGCACATCGAGGAAGGCCCGGCGGATGTGTTGATTCCGTTCATGGCCCATAAACTGGGGGCATCGGTGACGGTGATCGGCACCGTGGCGCGGACCGGGTTGTCGGGGGCGTTGATCGGGAATACGGCGGAGGTGGTGCTGGATGCGCTGGAGAGCGATGTGCTGGTGCTCAAGCCGGATACGATCATGGATCATCTGGAAGAGATCGTGACCCAGCATTGAGATTTTTGGCGTCAGATAAATAGCCTTCGCGAGCAAGCCCGCTCCCACATGGGATCTCCATTGGACATGAAATTTGTGAACGACACAGGTCCAATGTGGGAGCGGGCTTGCTCGCGAAGCTTTTAAGGTTTAACCGCCAAACGCATCCTTGAGAAACCCCGGCGCAATGTAGCGCTGGTAATGCGCTTCCGAGAGCAGAAAAAATTCCCGATCAATGGCATCGCGCAATTCCGGCAGGTTCCAGTCGCGGAACTCCGGCAGCAGCACCATCCCGTAGGCTTCCAGATTGTTGATAACCCGCGCCCCCCGGGCGATCAGCTGATAAGCCCAGCAATATTCCGACTGATGCGGCACAAAGCGGATCTTGCGCTGCTCCAGCTGCAGACGCAGCAACGCGGGATCGAAAATTTCCACCTTGCTGGCCATCACTTGCGATAACAGTTGCTCAAGACGCAGCCACACCGCGCGTTTTTCTTCCTCGTTGTAACCGTTCCAGTGAATCACTTCATGGTGGAAACGCTTGCAGCCACGGCACACCAGGTCACCGTAAACAGTGGAGCAGAGGCCGACGCAGGGGGTCTTGATGGTCTGATTGGGCATAGGTAGGCAAAACACGGGAAAGCAGAACAGGTCGGCATGTTAGCCCTTTGTCTAACATTCATCACCCCTCAAAATTCGAGGGCTCAGGGTCTATTGGACTTTGGTGACGGCCGCGACGGATGCCCGCTTGGTGCAGGGCAAGGCGCGAGGAACGCAGTTTGGTTGTTCCAAATAAGTTCCGAGCAACGCCGCCCTGCACCAAGCGGGCTCCGTCCCTTCGGGTTGCGTGCCAACGTGCGCGAGGCTGCGTTGCAGGATTTGCCAAGGGAACAACCATTGGCGGCATCCCGCGCCTTGCCTCGCACACGTTGGCCCAGCAACGCGGCTCGCCACCAAAGTTCAATAGACCCTGACTTACCTTTAATTTTTTTTTGCCGTAGAATCAGCCAGCCTTTTAAGGCGCCAATGTCCGTTAGAAGCTGTTTTCAAAGCGTCACGAGCACAGTCGTTCCTTCAGAGCGGTGTTGGCGAAGGGTTTTTCAGCGGTGAAAAACCTGACGCCAACCCTCATCAGCTCCCCGTTCTGCAGGCGTAAAACTTTGAAAGCAGCTTCTGTAAGGAATTGCCGGTAATTCTGGCTAAGCGGCCCACAACGCCACGCAGCGCATGAGTACGGCAATTTCGGGATGAGCGTCCCGGACACCCATTTGGGACCACTGATGAGGAAGACGGATGGCG
>NZ_JBIVCD010000005.1:51969-165472 GCF_044746425.1 Pseudomonas sp. NPDC086112
GTGCAGCACTGGGTATCGTTCCCCAGCCGCTTAACGCCGAACAAACTGCAGGCCTGGTCGAGCTGCTGAAGAATCCCCCGGCTGGCGAAGAAGCCTTCCTCGTTGACCTGATCACCAATCGCGTTCCGCCAGGCGTGGACGAAGCTGCCTATGTAAAGGCCGGTTTCCTCTCTGCCCTCGCCAAAGGCGAAGCCAAATCCCCTCTGATCGACAAGAAACGCGCTGTTGAACTGCTCGGCACCATGCAGGGCGGCTACAACATCGTGACGCTGGTCAATCTGCTGGACGACGCCGAACTGGCGCCAGTGGCCGCCGAAGAACTCAAGCACACCCTGCTGATGTTCGATGCCTTCCACGACGTCGCGGAACGCGCCAAGAACGGCAATATTCACGCCAAAGGCGTGCTGCAATCCTGGGCCGACGGCGAGTGGTTCAAGAACCGCCCTGTGCTGGCCGACAAGATCAGCCTGCGCGTGTTCAAGGTGACTGGCGAAACCAACACCGACGACCTGTCCCCTGCTCCTGATGCCTGGTCCCGCCCTGACATCCCGCTGCACGCCCTGGCCATGCTGAAAATGGCTCGCGACGGCATCGTGCCGGACGTGCAAGGCTCCATCGGTCCGATGAAGCAGATCGAAGAAATGCGCAACAGCGGCTTCCCGATCGCCTACGTCGGTGACGTGGTCGGTACCGGTTCGTCGCGTAAATCGGCCACCAACTCGGTGCTGTGGTTCTTCGGCGACGACGTTCCTTACGTGCCGAACAAGCGTGCTGGCGGCTTCTGCTTCGGCAGCAAGATCGCTCCGATCTTCTACAACACCATGGAAGATGCCGGCGCACTGCCAATTGAATTCGATGTGACCAACATCAACATGGGCGACGTGATCGACCTGTACCCGCACGCTGGCAAAGTCTGCAAGCACGGTACTGACGAAGTCATCACCACCTTCGAAATGAAGACCCCTGTGCTGTTGGACGAAGTCCGTGCCGGCGGTCGTATTCCGCTGATCATCGGCCGTGGCCTGACCGATAAGGCTCGCGCCGAACTGGGTCTGCCAGCATTCGACCTGTTCAAGAAACCGGATGCCCCGATCGAAAGCACCAAGGGCTTCACCCTGGCGCAGAAAATGGTCGGCAAGGCGTGCGGCGTAGCCGGTGTGCGTCCAGGCACCTACTGCGAACCGAAGATGACCACCGTCGGTTCCCAGGACACCACCGGTCCAATGACCCGTGACGAACTGAAAGACCTGGCGTGCCTGGGCTTCTCCGCTGATCTGGTGATGCAGTCGTTCTGCCACACCGCGGCTTATCCAAAGCCGATCGACGTGACCACCCACCACACCCTGCCTGACTTCATCATGACCCGCGGCGGCGTTTCCCTGCGTCCGGGCGACGGCATCATCCACAGCTGGCTGAACCGCATGCTGCTGCCGGACACCGTCGGTACCGGTGGTGACTCCCACACCCGTTTCCCGATGGGCATTTCGTTCCCGGCCGGTTCCGGCCTGGTCGCATTCGCCGCTGCCACTGGCGTGATGCCGCTGGACATGCCGGAATCGATCCTGGTGCGCTTCAAAGGCAAGATGCAACCGGGCGTCACCCTGCGTGACCTGGTTCACGCCATTCCTTACTTCGCGATTCAGGCTGGCCTGCTGACCGTCGAGAAGAAAGGCAAGAAGAACGCCTTCTCCGGCCGCATCCTGGAAATCGAAGGCCTGGACAACCTGAGCATCGAACAGGCTTTCGAGCTGTCCGACGCCTCGGCCGAACGTTCGGCTGCCGGTTGCACCATCAAGCTGTCGAAAGAATCGATCACCGAGTACCTGCAATCGAACATCACCCTGCTGCGCTGGATGATCGGTGAAGGCTACGGTGATGTGCGTACCCTGGAACGTCGTGCCCAAGCGATGGAAGCCTGGATCGCCAACCCTGAGTTGATGGTGGCCGATGCTGACGCCGAATACGCTGAAATCATCGAAATCGACCTGGCCGACATCAAGGAGCCTGTGCTCTGCGCGCCAAACGATCCGGACGACGCCCGTCTGCTGTCCAGCGTTGCTGGCGAGAAGATCGACGAAGTGTTCATCGGTTCGTGCATGCCCAACATCGGTCACTTCCGCGCTGCCGGTAAACTGCTGGATCAGGTCAAGGGGCAGCTGCCAACCCGTCTGTGGCTGTCGCCGCCGACCAAAATGGACGCGCACCAGCTGACCGAAGAAGGCTACTACGGCATCTACGGCAAGGCCGGCGCACGCATGGAAATGCCAGGCTGCTCGCTGTGCATGGGTAACCAGGCACGTGTAGAGCCGAACTCGACTGTTGTGTCGACATCGACCCGTAACTTCCCGAACCGTCTGGGTGACGGCGCGAACGTCTACCTGGCTTCGGCCGAACTGGCGTCCGTTGCGTCCATCCTGGGTCGCCTGCCGACCGTCGAGGAGTACATGGAATACGCTGGCAAGATCGACAGCATGGCGGCCGACGTTTACCGCTACCTGTCCTTCGACCAGATCGCCGAGTTCCGTGAAGCTGCTGCGAACGCCAACATCCCGGTCGTTCAAGCCTAACGTTACAACGCCATAAAAAACGCCGCCCATCGTGAGATGAGCGGCGTTTTTTTATGCCTGCGACACCTGCCCCGCCGACGTGAGCGCTTGGTGTACGGCAACGTCGACACTCAGGTCGCTGAGAATGACCTGTTCGCGCTCCGGGGCGGGCAATATCGAGAGTACCGCCTGAGCCTGGTCCTTGAGCCGCGCCAGGATCAACAACATGTTCAGCGTCCGCACCTGCAAAAAGAACGCTTCCAGCGCTTCGATGCTGGTGCCGTCCAGATCGGGCGACTCTTCGAGACTGAGAATAATCGTATGCACCCGTGGCTCTGAGTGCCGGGCCAGGTGCAGCGCACCACCCAGAATGCGTTCCACATTAGCGAAAAACAGTGCCTCGCTGGGTCTGAGGATCAATATGCCGGGGGTTTGCACGGCGTGAGGATGACGCTGCAGGTCGACGTAATCGTGACCGCTGCCCATTTGCCCCAGCACTTGAATATCCGCCGAAGACATCTGTTTCAGCATCAGCACCACGCTGATCACCACCGCCACCAGCAAGCCGTCCAGCACCCCCAACACCAGCACCGCCGCCACCGCGCAAATCACCAGCAAGCGGTCGCGGCGCCAGATGAAATAGCGCCCCAATGGCTGCAGGCTCAAACCGCGCGCCAAGGCATGAATGACGATGGCGGCCAGCACCGGCTCGGGAGTCAGGGCGATGTAGGGCAGTACCGTCAATACGATGAGCAAGACCACCCCCGCCGCCACCGCGCCGGCCAGACGCGAACCGGCCCCCGCTGCCTCATTGGCCGACGTCGCGGAGTAACCGGCTCCCGCCGGCATGCCATGGAATAGCCCGGACAGCAGATTGGCCGCACCGAGGGCCAGCAGATCACGGTTCGAGGAGACGCGGTCACCGTGCTTGATCGCAAACGAGGTGATCGATCCGTAAGACTCGGCATACAGAATCATCACCATGGCAAACGCCAATTCCCCCAGACGTAGCCAGTCGGTAAACGGCAATACTGGCAGCCGAGGCATTTCAAGGCTCAGGTCGATCACACCGATCAGTTTCACCCCGTAGGCCGGTAAGTTCAGCCACTGGCCGGCCGCAATGCCGAGCGCCACGACCAGCAAACCTCCGGGCAAACGCCGGACCCGCGCGCACAGCCACAGCACCACCAATGACACCGCCGCCACCAGCGCGCCGACGCGATTCCACTGTGGCAACTGCTCCAGCAACTGCGGCATGAGGTGGATCAGATTGCCGCTGTTCAAGTGCACATCGACGGCGCTCGCCGCCTGCTTGAGGATGATGGTCATCGCCAGGCCCAAGGCAAAGCCGCGCAACACCGGTTTGGCAATGAACGAAGTCACGCTGCCGAGCCTGAGCAGACCGGCCAGCAAAAAGAACCCACCGGTCACCAACACCAGACCGATCGCCAGGCTCATACGCAGGGCGGAATCACCGTTGGCCAGCGTGGCGGTGGAGGCAGCCAGAACGGCGGCGGAGGAAGAGGTCGCGGAAACGATGGCAAAACGGCTGGTACCTAACAGCCCGTAGCACAGCAGACCGGCAAATAACGCAATGACCCCGGCCTGTGGCGGTAACGCAGCAATGCTGGAATAGGCGACCGCCTCGGGCAACAACAAACCGGCAATCGACAAGCCGGCCAATACGTCCAGCCAGCGATTGGGTATATCGGCACGGGGTTGCGCCGTTGCGCCAGTGGCACCTGCCATAAAGCGTCTCCAGAGAAAGCGCTCCACGATGATGCGCTAATGCAACCCGCAGCTTAGCCGTTAATACCCTGGAATGGTGTGCTCTGGATCAGGTTGCCCTGAACCCCGTAGGAGCGAGGCTTGCCCGCGAAGAACGATAACGCGGTATGCCTGATGGACCGAGGCGACTGATTCGCGGGCAAGCCTCGCTCCTACGGGGTATGCGTCAGGCAGTCAGGGAGTAGATCAACGCCGAAATCGCCACCAGGCCCACCGCCGTCACGAAGACGTTAGAGGCTTGACCACGAAAGCGCGCCATCGCCGGAACCTTGCGGATCGCGTACATCGGCATCAGGAACAGGATCGCGGCGATCACCGGGCCACCAAGGGTTTCGATCATCAGCAGAATGCTCGGGTTCAGCGTGGCAACAATCCAGCAGACCACCAGCATGAACGCCGCAGTCATGCGGTCCAGCGTCTTCGGTGCCGGGCGTTTGCCGCTCTTGACGATCAGGCCCTTCAAGCCTTCGCTGGCGCCGATGTAGTGGCCCAGGAACGACTTGGAAATGGCCACAAAGGCAATCAACGGCGCCGCGAAGGCGATGGTCGGGTTGCTGAAGTGGTTGGCCAGGTACGACAGGATCGACAGGTTCTGCGCCTTGGCTTGGGCCAGTTGCGCCGGCGACAGGGTCAGCACGCAGCTGAAGACGAAGAACAGCACCATCACCACCATCAAGAGGTGGGCGCGGGACAGGATCTGCGAGCTGCGCTCTTCGGCATGCGCGCCGTAGCGACGCTTCTGGTCCACTGCGAACGCCGAGATGATCGGCGAATGGTTGAACGAGAACACCATCACCGGAATCGCCAGCCACAAGGTGTGCAGCAGCGCCGACGACTCAGGCAGCGTGGATGCAGTGCTGAGGATGCCGCCATTCCAGTGCGGAACCAGAAACACCGCCAAAAACAGCAGCGCGACGATGAACGGATAGACCATCAGGCTCATGGCCTTGACGATCGCCTGCTCACCGCAACGCACCACTGCCAACAGGCCGAGAATCAATACGAACGACAGCACGGCGCGCGGTGGCGGCATGATGTGCAGTTGATGTTCGAGGAAACTGCCCACGGTGTTGGTCAGGGCTACGCTGTAAATCAGCAGGATCGGGAAGATCGCGAAGAAATACAGCAACGTGATCAACGCGCCGGCCTTGATGCCGAAGTGCTCTTCCACCACTTCGGTGATGTCGGCGCCTTCGCGGCCGGACAAGACAAAGCGGGTCAGGCCACGGTGGGCGTAAAACGTCATAGGGAATGCCAGCACCGCCAGGATCAGCAGCGGCCAGAAGCCGCCCAGCCCCGCGTTGATCGGCAAAAACAGGGTGCCGGCCCCGATTGCCGTGCCAAACAGGCCCAGCATCCAGGTGGTGTCATGGCGATTCCAGCTTTCTAGGCTCGCTGGTGTTGCCGCTACATAGCGTTCGTCGACGCTATTGGCCTGATCATTCATCCGGTCGGATCTCCGCTTTCCGGTCACTTGCCACCCGGTCAGGACGAGTCGGAAAAAACCGACAGGCAGCGCCCTGGCCGAAACAGGGGCGCGATTGTCCGGGATTAATCAACAGAAGCAAAGACTTAGCTGAGCAATGGTTATGCGGATCAGATGCAGCTGGCGAAACACGCGTTCTCCCGTAGGAGCGAGGCTTGCCCGCGAACCAGTCGCCTCGGTCCATCAGGAATACCGAGTAATCGTTCTTCGCGGGCAAGCCTCGCTCCTACGAATCGCGGGCAAATGATCTAGTGTTGTCATTAGAAGGATCGCAGGCTTCGCCAGCTCCGACACCGGGAGCCAAAGCCCCTGACCATTGCCAAACCGCTCTGGAGTCAGCAACCTGAAACGACGTTCAAACCCCGAAATTCCGCTGCCCACAGGAGCCCAGCATGACCGCAACTGTTCTGGTACTGGTTGAAACCATCAATGAATACCTGCCGATTCTCGAACATCAGGGGTTTCATTTGATCCTGGCCCCGACCCCGGCCGAGCGCGCCGCCGCCATTGCCCGACAGGGCAGCCAGATCGATGCGGTGCTGACGCGCGGTCCATTGGGCCTGCGTGCCGATGAAATGGCCGCCCTGCCCAACCTTAAGCTCATCTGCGTGATCGGGGCCGGTTACGAACACGTCGACCTGCAAGCCGCGGCCGACCGTGGTATCACCGTCACCAATGGGGCCGGCGTCAATGCCTCTTCCGTCGCCGACCACGCCATGGCGTTGCTGCTGGCACTGGTGCGCGATATTCCTCGGGCCGATGCTGCCGTGCGTCGGGGCGAGTGGCCGAAAATCATGCGCCCTTCCCTGGCCGGCAAGCGCCTGGGCATCCTCGGCCTCGGTGCCGTCGGCATCGCTATCGCCAAACGTGCCGCCAACGGCTTCGACATGAGCGTGAGTTACCACAACCGCCAGCATCGCAGCGACGTGCCCTACAGCTTTTGCTCGACGCCGACCGAACTGGCACGCCATTCGGATTTTCTGATCGTTGCCGCACCCGGCGGGCTCGGTACTCAGCACTTGATCAACAGGCAGGTACTCGACGCTTTAGGGCCTAACGGATTTATCGTCAACATCGCGCGGGCCAGCGTGATCGTCACGGCTGACCTGATCAGCGCGCTGGAACAACGACGGATCGCTGGCGCCGCGCTGGATGTCTTCGATAACGAACCACAGGTGCCGGACGCCCTCAAGGGACTGGCCAACGTGATTTTGACCCCGCATGTCGCCGGGTTGTCCCCGGAGGCCACCCAAGGCACCGTGGAACTGGTCGGCAAAAACCTGACGGCATTTTTTTCCGGTCAACCGGTGCTCACCCCCATCGCTTTACCGCGGCCGTCGGCAGCCGCCCGCAACACTCATTAAAGGACGCCCAACAGCGTCCAGAGTCGCCGGGATTCGGCATCGGCGCTGATCAGTTCGCCAAGCAGCTCACTGAGGGGCTTGTTGCCCCATTCCACGCCTCGTTTGATCAAATAGGGAACCGGGCTGTGGGGTTCGGTGCGCGCCAGGTACTCGGCGATCAACAGCAATTGCCGGTACGCCTCTTCACGATTCGCCGGCTCGCTGAACACCTGAGGCGCCGCAATGACGGGCGGCACGTCGGCCGGGCTCGATGCCGCCACCGCTGGAATTTCGACAGGCGCCGGGGTCGGTTTTCGTGGGTGCATGGCGATGAACTCCTGAACCAGCGTCAACAACGCTTCAATCACGTCCTGCAACGCTTTGAAGCCTGGGGCCTGATTGCCGAGATAAGCGTCGCTCCACACCTCCAGGCGTTGCAGGTGCTGCTGGCTGAGCAGCAACGTGCCCTGGCTGCGCAACCAGAATGACAACGGGGTGGCGCGAATCTGTTCGGTCAACTTTTTCTGTTCGTTGCGCGCGTTTTCAGCCGAGGTCTTGGCCGTTTTGCTGTCGCTGGCCTGTACCTGTTGCAGTTGCAATCGGCGCCAGGCATCCAGACAGAAACTATCGAATTCATTGTTGCGCGGCTCGAACAACGGCACGCGGGTCAGCAGCACTTCAGCGTAGCGTCGAGCCAGCCATTCGAGCGGAATCACCCGCCATGACTGATCGCCGTCCTCCGCCTGGGGGTGCAGGTGCTCGGGGTAGCGCTCGCATAACCCGGCCACCAGCGCCAGGCTGCCCGGCAACCCTTCGAGCCCATCCTGATGCAGCCAGGCCTCACCCAACCAGGCGCTGAGCATCAAATCCTTGCTGCGTTCGAGCAGCAGGCTGGTGGTCAGTTTTTCCAGTTCTGGCCATTGGGCGCGTTTGATCGACGACTGCCACACCCCCGTGGGCAAACTGGTGTCGTCCTCACGGCGCAGTTCGCGCAACCGGTCGAACTCAGGCTCATAACGCAGATCCTGACCACAGGGCGCCTGCTCGCTGATCGGTTCGAGCAACTGAGTAATCAGTTCCGGCAACGGCGTTGAAGGTTGATTCACAGGCCCTCCTTTTGGGATTCGATGTCATGGGCTTCAATGCCCGCGGTCGATCTCGTCACCATGAACGGAGAGCGTGGGGCCCGGGTTGGCAAGGGCTGAATGGACAGCGGCAATTTCGAGCCCTGGGTCATCAACGACAGGCGCACAAACATCAGGGTTTGCTCGGCGGTGGTGGTGCTGGACTGCGTCGTCACAGGCAGGCGCAAGGTCAACGGAAAGTCCGTGTAGTCCATGTTCGGCTGGCGTTGCACCGACACGTGCGAACGCATCAAGCGCAATAACGACCACGGCCCGCTGTACTCCCAGCCCGCTTCCAGATCCCGCACCACCAGGCTCGGCTGCAACGGATCGTTGGCCGGGCGCTGGTAGCCATTTCGGGCCCAACGCAAGGTCAGCCGGATCGGTTGGCCAACCATCCAGCGCAGGTTCTGCTGCGGCTCGCCGGGATAGCTGAGCTGTTGATTGCCGGCATTCAAGCCCCAGGCAATCACCTGATCGGCACCGCGCTCTTCCTCTCGATCGGTGCGCCAGCGCACGTCCATCTCCAGCCCCAACACACCGCTCTTGTCGCGTACAAACATCGGCCCCAGCCAGGTACTGGCTTGCTTCAGACGATTGAGAAAGTCTTCGGCGGCCAGGCGTTCCGGGGTCTGGCTCAGCAGCAATCCGGCTTGCGCCACCGGCAAACGCTTGTCGATCAGCTCCAGCAAATGCTGAACCCTGGCCGGGTCAGCGTCGGCGGCCTGAAGGCCATTGGCAAACGGAAAGCGCTCCGCCAGGTACTGATTGAAATAGTTGGCCAGGTCGTTCCATGCGGCCGCTGCCTGTTGCTGCTGCAGGAACTGGCAGCGTTGCATGGCAGTTTGTTGCAGATCCACCGCCCGCAACGCCAGTGTTCCGCGCCCGCCAGACAGGTTGGCGGTTTGCAGGATCTGGCTGCAGGACGTGGCGTCCATTTCGATGAAGTCGCGACTGACCAATTGTTCGATCTGCGCCGGCGAACTGGCGGGGTTCTGTTCCTTGTATTTGAGTAGTTCGTCGTTGAGCGCACTGAACTGCGTCACGCGTTCATAATCCAGCGCCGAGAGGTTCTGTTGCTGGACTTTCAGCCACTCCAGCGCCGAGGTGCGTCGCTCGGTGATGCCGAGCATGGTGTTGAATTGCTGCTTGAGGCTCAGTTTCAAATCCTGCACGTCGTTGGCGCCATACAGTTGCAGGCCGAGGTTTTTCGAGCCGTCCCACTGGCTGATTTCGGTGCGCCCGCTGAACAGCGGCTGGGCGACGATTTCGTCGAGGCCGCTGACGATTTCGGCCAGGGCGCGGCGGTTCAAGGCCGTTTGCAAACGCGTGGCCAGATCACTGCGACGCACCTCGATAAAGGCTTTTTGCAAAGCAATCGCCTGGGAGGCCTGCACATTGAAAACACCGCCATGGACCTGAGCATTGTGCTCGCGCAGGCTCGACAACATGGCCTTGACCACTGCGCCTTCGGCCGCTTGCAACAAGGCGCCGCGATACGCCGGGGGAATGCGTGGCAACTCTTCGGCGGCGTAACTCTTGTAGCTGGCGAAATAGTTCAGCGCACTGTCGAGGTCGTCGCCATCAACGCCCTGCCCTTGCCCATCCGGGGCTTCAGAGCGATCCGCCTGTAAGGCGATGGCCACAAAGTCACGCTTGAACAGCGCCTGCACCGCGTTGTTGAGCTGCACCACATGTTCCTGCAAGACCAGTTGCCCGCTGCCTTGCTGGATCAATAAATTGTCCCGGGAGCCGGCCTGGACGATCCATTGATCGCGAAAACTCTGTTGCAGCTTGGCCGCCTGCATTTCCAACTGTTGTTCCAGTTGCGGTCCGAGCAAGGCGCTTTTGCGCACGTTGTCCAGCAACTCACGGTAGCCAGGCACCAGGTCCTGACCCTTGCCGCGGCCCCACGCCGAATTGGTCAAGCCGATCACGGTTTGCAGGTCATCGACCAGTGCGCGCAAATCTTCGAGCTCGGTGAGGGAGTTGCCACTGCCGGCTTCCAGCCGTTCCAGATGCAGCTTGAGATAACCGGCCTGGCGCACGAAATTGTCGGCCAGGAAATACTGGTCCAGCCAGCGCTCCATGAGCCCAAGGAAATTTTCCTCGATCACCGGGCGCTCGACGGTCAGATCCAGCGGTCGCAAATCGCTGCCATCAGCCTCGAACAACGCCCGATTGTAAAAACCGGCGCGGTGCAACGTGCCGACGTTGAGGTTCAGCGACAACGCGTTGTTGCTCAGCAACACCAGATCTTCGAGAGGGGCCTTGGGGTTGTTCAGCGCCTGACTGAACCACTGGTTCTGCTGCTCCAGATTCACCGCGCGCTCCACCAGATCCTTGGCCTTGACGTAGTTTTGCCATTGGGCCGGATCTTCGCTTTCGACGTTACCCCGTCGTTCGGTGTTGCGGATGGTCTTGAGTTGCGCCAGCTCCGCGCTCAACAGGTCGCGCAACGGCAGCATCAAATGGCTCTGGGCGGTCAGGCGCAACTCGCTCGCCAACTGCGCATCCAGCGAAGAGAACCAGGAGGTTGGAAATACCACTGAGGTGAAGCTCCAGCCCGGCGCCTTTTCCAGCACCCGCCAGAAACCCTGGACGTTGCGCCGGGTCGACTCCAGCCGATGAGATTCATCCGTGACCGCCGCGTAGTTTTTCTGCGCCCCTTGCAGCAGGCGCGACAGTTCATGGGCCTCCTTGACCGAATCCTGCCAGACCCACAGCATGCCCACGCCCCAAACCACCGCGACCACTAGCGCCACCCCACCGGTCACGCGCTGCCAGCGTTGACGCAGGCGTAACAGACGCGGCACCACCTGGGCCAGACCGCGCTCGGCGACCACCCGCCGCTGCCACAATTGCCGGGCGAAGGCACTCTGCTGCAACCCGGTGTCGTAGGCCGAAAATCCGTCGGCGCTGTCTTCCGCGGGCTGATTGGCAGTGAAATAGATACCGCGAAAGCGCGGTGCCTCACCTTGCGCATTGCCCTGGAAAACCGGCTCCAACAAGGATTGCAGATGGCGCCGCAAGGCGTCGAAACGTTCCGGCAAGCCATACAGCTCTGTGCTCAGTTGCCCGGACAAGGCGCCGATTTCGATGATCGATTCCGCCAAGGCCCGAGTCACCTGATCCAGTGCCTGATCGCTCCATTGCGCTTGCCAGACCGCATCGGTCCCGTGGGGCGACGACCAGCCCAGCGTGCGTTCACGGGCCTCGACCGGCAGCGCGGTGATCAACTCCTGAAAGCCCGGCAACTCTTCCATGCCGGTAATCACCACGTACACCGGCAGGCTCAGCCCGAACCGTTGCAACACATCGATGAAGCGTCGGCGCGCCGCCAACCCGAGGGTCGCGGCTTGCTCGACGTTGCCCAGTCGACTGACCGGTACCGTCCAGATCACTCCGTCCAGCGGACGTTGACTGCGCAAGCGCAGGATCAATCCCAGCAAGCGCCACCAGCCGCCCCGTTGCAGGTGCATGCCTTCATCCGGCAGAAACAGTGCCTGTGGCACCACCAATACCGCCCCTTCAGGGTCCGACCACCAGCGGCCGAACCAGGCCGGTTTGTCCGTCGGCTGCAAACGCCACTGGCTACACAACTGCGTGCCCTGGGTTTCGTTGCCGAGCATCAGCAGCCATGGAATCTGATACCGGTCCTGGGCGCCCTGCTCTTGCTCCATGTGCCGCACCGCCAGGTAAAAACTGCGAATCGCCGCACCGCTTTGCGTGCGCCACCACCAGACCGCTACCCCGACAATCGCCAGCAGCAACAGCACGGCAATGACGAGGCCGAGAATCCCCAGCGTGCTCATGAGTCTTGCTCCGAGGCGGTCACGGAATCGGTCATCTGCAAGACCGGTTCGAGCTCCAGACGAATGTCACGCCAGAACAACTGCCCCAACCCGGTCAGCAGCAGAACCATGGCGAGAATCCCCAGGCCCAGGCGAAAACCGTCGGGCAACGAACGGCGCACTGGCAATTGCAGCGGCGGCACGGCCGAAGGTTGTTCGAGCCGGGCACTGACGTCGGCATAATCCGCCTCGTGCTGCCAGGCAAAGGTGAACAGCGCCAGGCGCCATTTTTCATGCTGAGTCTGATTCGGTTCGCCGCGCAGCCGTCCCTGAAATCCCAGCACCAGACACTGCAAATAGACGTTGGCCAGATCGCGAGTGGTGGGAATCTGCTCGTCCAGCAATTCCTTGATCGCCAGCGGTATCCGCTCACCGGCCTGACGGCTGGCGTACAACCGCGACTCCAAGGGTTTTTCCTGCCAGGCCGATTGCCCGGGCCACGGCGTAAACAGCAAGGTTTCATCGACCAGCGCGACAAAGGCATAGACCAGCGCCTTGACTTGCTCGGTGGCGGCGTCACCGACTTTGGCGAATGCGGTTCGCCACAGTCGTTGGGAGATTTGCGTCGACAGTTCGACCACCGCCTCCACCAGCGCTTCGTCCTCGCTGTCCTTGGGTAACTGGTTCCAGTCCTGGGACCATTGCTGCCAGGCCTGGCGAAAAGCACTGCTCAGCGGCGCTTCGTGGAGGCCTCGTGTACCCGATCCGACATTGCCCTCAGACATAGGACGTTCCTTCCTTGATCAAGCACTTTCACTCGCCTGGGCGACAAACAACACCACTTGCCATGGACTGCTGGCCAGCCTGGAAGCCGGTGCGGCAATCAGCAACGGCAACTGCCCGTCGAACCATTGGCCTTCGGCCGTCACCACAAACAACCGCGTATCGTCGCCGACGCTGTAGGCCACTTGTTCATTGCGACTCATGGCCTGATGGGACAAACCGCTCATGCGCTGACGGCTGAGCAATGCGATGTGCGGCTGCGACGCAATGATCGCCCCGCGCAGCCATTCGCTCGCGGCCTGCTCGCTGGCACCGTTGGGCATGCGCAAACCGATGACCAGCCGTTGGCTCGGCTGATCGTCGGGCAATTGAATCGAGAAGGTCTGTTCACTGCGTTCGAACGCCAGGCTGCGATAACCGGCGCGGATCAGTTCGAGGGTCTTTTCAAGCCAGTCGAGCACCGCTTCATAGCCGCGCTGCAACTCAAGAAAGTCCAGCGGTGCGAACGCCGGAACACCGGCCAATGGATCGAGCGACGACCAGGCGCCGGCCAGCCCGAGCAGCAAGCCATACAGCGCTTGAGGCGTCGCCACTCGACTGTTCAGCAGGCCTTCGACCTCCGGCAGCCGCGCCCAGAGCGCCGTCAACTGGCGGCGAATTTCCAGCGCGTCGTCCTGATTGCCAGCCTGCTGCGCCTGGCGCAAACGACCGGCGAGGAACATGCATTTCTCCCGCGCCCGGGCACACAGCGCCGCCACGCGCCGACCCACTACCGACTCGGGCAACAGGCATGGCGTTGGCGGGGTGTACGGCAATTGAAGAAAGCCGCCGCCCTCCTTGCGAATCCTCAGCAGTGGCAGGCAGACAGAATCCGCCTTGTTCAGTTGCGTGCACAAGCGCGGGTTCGGACGCCAGACCGTGATCGACTCGGGGTACTCGCCGCTCGTGAGATCCGGCAACGCATCGCCGACCACCGATTGCAGCCGCCCCTTGAGCGGCAGCAACTGCCCGGCGCGCCACAGTGGACTGATCGCCAGGTACACGGTGACGGTGGCGTTGTCCGTGGCATCGATCGCTTCACTGACGTCAAGCTCCAGCATCGGCCCGACACCGGCCTGCAGATTGACCGGCAAACCGTCCGGCAAGGTCGCTTGTAAACTGATCAGTCGTACCAGCCCGGCGCTCAATGCAGAGGGATCGAATTCGACGCGGGTCACGCCCCAGAACCACGGATTACAGGCCTGGGCGAAATGCGCCACCAGCGCCTCGGCCCGCAACCCTTGCAACTGAAAATGCTGGGGCAATAACTGCATGCCCTCATGCCAGCAAACCGCGTCAGGTAGCAGACTCATACGACTCCTTTCGACATCTCTTATTGCCGCACAAAAAATGGGCGGCCTGGCCCAATGTCTGTCAGTTAAGACGCGGAACCTGTGGGAGCGGGCTTGCTCGCGAAAGCGGTGTGTCAGGCGACTTCAATGTTGACTGTGCCGCCGTCTTCGCGAGCAAGCCCGCTCCCACATGGATCGCGTTTAACTGACCGGTATTACGGCCGGGCTCCTACATGTCTGTTCGCGCATCCTAATCCCTGTGTTCAGTTCGGGTGATCGCTGACCAGCGTCATCTCGCGACTGTCGAACTTGAGCCAGGCGTTGCTCTGATCGTCCAGCCGTAACCGGTGTGCTCCGGGAGTGTTATAGCTGGCGAAGACTAAAAGTCCAGCCGCCCGCTTGCCCCCCAGCGGGAAGGGTTGTTTGTCGATGAATTGACCGGGCACCAGCTCCAGTCCCCAGACCGTCATCAGCTGTCGGTAGTCACGCTGGAACTGCTCGCGTTCGGCGAACCACTGCCGGGCGGTGATGCCCGACAACTGCTTGAGCAGATCCGCGTCGTTCACCGCAATGAAGTCCACCGCGATCGGCGTGTCATCGTTGGCGCGGGGCGCGACGTCCAGCGTCAGGTTATCGAGGTCGACACGAGGTCCGAACAACGAACACCCGGGGAGTGACAGGAGCAGAACCAAAGAAAAAAAACGTGCGTACAAAATGAATTTTCCTTTTCTCGATACAGTCCAAAAATGCTTTTTGTTTGCTTTTTTATAGACCTGTTCTAGCGTCTTGGGTAGTTCGGTCAGCACGACGAATGTGGAAGGTTCGTCAAAGGAATGACAGGTCCTCTGCCCTCCCTTTCTAACCTACGGTCCAGTAAGGGAATGCGATGAAACGGGCCTCCCGATGCATTGCGCCCGCCTCATGCATCGGAGTCAGCCACCATGGCAGAAAGTACTCAGCACAAGCTCGACAGGGTTCGCCCGCCCCGGGTGCAAATCACCTACGACGTCGAAATCGGCAACGCCATCGAGAAGAAAGAATTGCCGTTGGTTGTTGGCATTCTTGCCGACCTCTCCGGCAAACCTCTCGAGCCACTCCCGAAACTGAATGAACGGCGCTTCACCGAAATCGACCGCGATAACTTCAACGAAGTGCTCGCCTCGATCGGCCCGCGCGCCACCTTGCAGGTCACCAACACCCTCAGCGGCGACGACAGCAAACTCAACATCGAGCTCAACTTCAAACACATCGACGACTTCGACCCGGTCAAGGTGGTTGAGCAAGTGACCCCGCTGCGGCGTCTGTTCGAAGCCCGTCAGCGTCTGCGCGACCTGCTGACCAAGCTCGATGGCAACGATGATCTGGACAAGCTGTTGCGTGACGTCATCGCCAACACCGAGGGCCTGCAAGAGATCAAGTCTGCCCGCCCGGAAACCGCCGCCCCCGCAGGTGATGCAGAAGTACCGGCCGAACCGCAAGCCTGATCGTTCATCCACTTAGGGAGAATTTGCCATGCCCGCCTCATCCGCCGCCCAGAGCCAAGCCAGCGACAGTACCGCCCAGACCTTGTCTCTGCTCGATGAAATCATCGCCAAAGGCCGCATGGCCCATGACGACAGCCAGCAGGATTACGCCCGCGACATGCTCGCGGAATTCGCCACCCAGGTACTCGACGAAGGCATGGCCATCGACAAGGACACCGTGGCGATGATCAACGACCGCATCAGCCAGATCGACGAGCTGATCAGCGCTCAACTCAACGAAGTGTTGCACCACCCGGACCTGCAAAAACTCGAAGCCTCCTGGCGCGGCCTGCACCTGCTGGTGAAAAACACCGAGACCAGTTCCCGACTGAAACTGCGTCTGCTCAACGTGACCCAGAAAGAACTGCAGAACGATCTGGAAAAAGCCGTCGAGTTCGACCAGAGCGCGCTGTTCAAGAAGATCTACGAAGAAGAATACGGCACCTTCGGCGGCCACCCGTTCAGCCTGCTGGTGGGTGACTACACCTTCGGCCGGCACCCGCAAGACATCGGCCTGCTGGAGAAACTCTCGAACGTCGCCGCGGCCGCTCACGCGCCGTTCATTGCTGCCGCCAGCCCCCGGCTGTTCGACATGAACAGCTTCACCGAACTGGCCGTGCCCCGTGACCTGTCGAAAGTCTTCGAGAGCCAGGAGCTGATCAAGTGGCGCTCGTTCCGCGAAAGCGAAGACTCGCGCTACGTGTCGCTGGTGCTGCCGCACTTCCTGCTGCGTCTGCCTTATGGCCCTGACACGTCGCCGGTGGAAGGCATCAACTACGTCGAAGACGTCAATGGCAGCGACCACGGCAAATACCTGTGGGGCAATGCTGCGTGGGCCTTGTCGCAACGAATCACCGAAGCCTTCGCCAAGTACGGCTGGTGCGCGGCGATTCGCGGCGCCGAAGGTGGTGGTGCGGTGGAAGGCCTGCCGGCCCATACCTTCCGCACCACCTCTGGTGATCTGTCGCTCAAATGCCCGACCGAAGTGGCGATCACCGACCGTCGCGAGAAAGAGCTCAATGACCTCGGTTTCATCGCCCTGTGTCACAAAAAAAATAGCGATGTGGCGGTGTTCTTCGGCGGCCAGACCACCAACAAGTCCAAGCTCTACAACACCAATGAGGCGAACGCCAACGCGCGGATCTCGGCGATGTTGCCGTACGTGCTCGCGGCCTCGCGCTTCGCCCACTACCTGAAGGTGATCATGCGCGACAAGGTCGGCAGCTTCATGACCCGCGACAACGTGCAGACCTACCTCAACAACTGGATCGCCGACTACGTGCTGATCAACGACAACGCGCCGCAAGAGATCAAGGCGCAGTACCCGTTGCGTGAAGCCCGGGTGGATGTGACCGAGGTCGCCGGCAAACCGGGTGCCTACAAGGCCACGGTATTCCTGCGGCCGCACTTCCAGCTCGAAGAGCTGACCGCATCGATCCGCCTGGTCGCGACCCTGCCGCCACCGGTAGCCGCCTGACCTGCCTCCCGCCGGCCAACCCGGCGGGATTCCCCCTGCTTATCTAGCACGATTACTTTCAGGAGTTTCATGCGATGGATGCAATCATTCTCGACCTCGGCGGCGACATCAAAGGCGATAGCCTGCTCGAGGGTTACAAGGACAAAATCGAAGTCATGTCCTACAGCCACAACGTGGCGATGCAGGTGACCAACGACGTCAGCAACTCGGAGCGGACCTCCGGCAAGCCGCACATCGGCGAGTTCACCCTGACCAAATTCGTCGACAGCTCGACACCCTCTCTCAACGAGTATTGCTGCGCCGGCAAACCGATCCCGGAAGCCAAAATCACCATCGGCCGCAACGCCGCCGAAGGCAGCGGTCAGCTGATGCCGTTCATCATCTACACCCTGACCAACGTCGTGCTGTCCAACGTCAGCGTCAGTGGCGGTACCGGTGGCAAACCGGTGGAAACCCTGTCACTGAACTTCACCAAGATCAAGTGGGAGCTCACCGCCCAGAAAGACGACGGCACCAAGGAGGGCACGGCCGCCTCGACCTGGGACATGGCCGCCAACAAGCTCATCAAAGCCAAGTAAGCGGACGCGTCGGCCATGGCAGGCACCGGTATTCTCCCACCGTTGTTCGAGCGCCTCGCCGCAAGCGAGGTCGACACCGTGCAGGTGTTCGATCGCCAGGGGCTGCTCGACTCGGTGCACACGGAGTTGCTGCGCCTGTTCAATACCCGACGCGCCCAACGTCCACTGACCTCCCCGCCGAGCATTCTCGACTACGGCATCGCTGACTGGACCGCCTTGCAACAGCAGCGCAGCGATGACCGTCGTCAGTTGGCACGGGAAGTCCGCGTGGCCATCACCCACTTCGAACCGCGCCTGCAACTGGGCGAGGTTCAGGTCAATCCGGTCCCCGGCCATCCGCAGCAACTGAGCATTCGGCTGCTGGGCGAGTTGCGCAGCGGCCAGCAGCACTGGCCCGTGGCATTTGTCATCGAGAAGGCCGGCGATGGCCTTGAGGTGCGTCATGAGCGACTCGATTGACCCGCAACTGCTCGATTACTACCAGCGCGAACTGACCTGGCTGCGGCACGCCGGGAGCCTTTTTGCCGAGCGTTATCCCAAGGTCGCCAGACGCCTGGAATTGTCCCCCGGTGAATGCCCCGACCCGCATGTCGAACGCCTGCTCGAAGGTTTCGCCTTGCTCGCGGCGCGCTTGCAACGGCGGCTCGATGACGACTACGCCGAATTCAGCGACGCCTTGCTCGAACAGCTTTACCCGCTGGCGATGCGGCCATTACCGTCCTGCGCGATCGTGCAGTTCGAGCCGGACCCGAGCAAGGGCAACCTCGCCGGCGGTTACCCGCTGCCACGAGACACGCCGCTGTTCGTCACCACCAGCAAAGGCGAAAGCATCCATTTTCGCACCAGCGCCGCGGTTCGCTTGTGGCCGCTGGAAATCAATGAAGCGCTGTTGCTGGGCAGCGACGAAGCGCAGGCCCTGACCGGTGTGGCGCAAGCGCGCTCGGCCCTGCGCCTGAGCCTGCGTTGCCTCGGCGAAAGCCAGTGGTCGGAGTTGGCGATCAAACAGTTGCGCGTGCACCTGGCCGCCTCCCCGGTGATCAATGCCTGCCTGTATGACCTGCTCGGCGCCCACGCCGTGAAGGTGCTGGCCGGCCCCATCGGCAGCGTGCCGAAAGTGCTGGCCGGGCTGCCAGACATTGTCGGTTTTGCCAGCGACGAGGTGCTGTTGCCGGACGAGGACGGCGTGCATCCGGGCATGCGCCTGCTCGCCGAGTACTTTGCCTTCCCGGACAAATTCAATTTCTTCGATATCCCGTTGGCCGGTGCCACCAGCGACAGCCAGACGCTGTACCTGTACATCGTCTTTGACCGCGCCCCGGCCAGCCGTCTGCACCTTCAAGCCAGCGACTTCGCCTTGGGCTGTGCGCCGGTGATCAACCTGTTTCCGCGAACCTCGGAGCCCCTGCGCCCGGACGGCACCCGCAGCGAGTACCGCCTGGTGGCCGACAGTCATCGGGAAAACAGCGTCGAGATCCACAGCATCCGGGCGATGCGCGCCAGTTCCAGTCAGGGTGTGCTGCGCGTTCCCGCCTATTACGGCAGCCAGCATATCGGCGGTGAAAAGCAATGCTACTGGCACGCGCGACGGGTCAGCGGCATGACCCCGAATCGTCTGGGCACCGACCTGATGGTGAGCCTGGTGGACACCCGGCTCGACCCATTGTCCGAGACCACCGAATACAGCCTCACCGCCGAACTGCTGTGCACCAACCGACACCTGGCCCAGAGCCTTCCGGCCGGGACACCACTGGGTTTCGAACGACCGGGGCCAGTGGCCTGGGCACGCCTGCGCAATCCACCCAGCCCGCAGAGTTTGCCGCGCCTGGACGGTGAGTCCCGTTGGCGGCTGGTGTCGCAATTGACCCTCAATCATTTGTCACTGGTCGAGGGGCCGCAGGCGCTGGATGCCCTCAAGGAAATCCTTCAGTTGCACAACCTGCGTGACGAGGCCAGCGCCCTGCGGCAGATCGAAGGTTTGATAAGTCTTGGCTGCGAACGAGTGATCGCCCATGTCGGCGAAGATGCGTGGCGCGGCTGGCGCAATGGGCTGGAGGTTCAGCTGCAACTCGATCCGCAGCATTTCGTCGGCAGCAGCGCCGTGTTGTTTTCAGCGGTGCTGGCGCAGTTCTTTTCACTCTATGCCACGGCCAATCGCTTTGTGCGCACGGTCCTGGTCCAGTCAGACAAGGAGGTCAAGACATGGCAACCCCAAGCCGGCATGCCGCTTTCCCTCTGAGCCTGAGCCAGAAGCTGCGGCGCGACCCGCAGGCGTTCGAGTTATTGCAGGCGTTGCTGCTGCTGGAGCGTGAACACCCGCAAGCCGAATCCCTGGGCAGCGGCACCGCGCCTCAAGCGGAAGCCCTGCGCCTGCGCGGGCCGTTGACGGCGCTTTTTTCCGCCAGCGAAATCGAAAGCCTGACCCAGGAACCCGGTCAGCAACCGACGCTCAGTACCCCGGTGTTTGGCCTCGGCGGGCCCGACGGCCCCCTGCCCTACGCCTATCAGGAATGGCTGCAACAGAGGGCTCGCGTCAAGGATCATGCGCCGGCCGAATTCCTCGACCTGTTCCAGCATCGCTTGCTCAGCTTGCTGTACAAGGTGATGCGCAAACACCGGATTGCCGTCGGTTTTACGGCCCCCGGCGCGTCCCCGGTGCAGGCGCAACTGCGGGCGCTGACCGGGTTGTTGCCCAAAGCCTTGCAGGAACGTCAGGCCGTTCCCGATTCCGCCGTACTGGCATGCAGCGCGCTGTTTGCCGACGGTCGTCGCTCCCTCGCCGGCTTCGCCGCGATCGTGCGCGAGCACTTCGAACTGCCGGTCGCACTCAGTGCCTATGAAGGTGCCTGGCGGGAAATCCCACCCGCCAGTCGCAGTCGCCTGCAACCGGGCGGCCGCAACCTGCAACTGGGCCGTAGCGCCGTGGCCGGCACCCGGGTCTGGGATGAACATGCCGGCATCCGCCTGACCCTCGGCCCGCTGACCTCGGCGCAGGCGGCGCGGTTTCTTCCGGACGGCGAATCCCATCCGGCACTGGCCAGCCTCAGCGCGTTGTATTTCGGCCCCGATCTGGATTGCACGCTGGTGTTGTTGGTGCGCGGTGCCAACCCGATAAAACTCGGTCGCCAGGCCCCGCCCTTGCTCAGTTGGAACGGTGGCCTGCAACGCCAGACCAGCCTTGCCGTGCAGCAGATCGAAACCCGCCTTCGTCAGCTGGAGATCACCTGAACATGGAACTGGCCAGCCTGATCGGACGCCTCAACCCGGACAACCGCCGCGCCCTCGAACGGGCCGCGCAACGCTGCCTGCAACGGGGTCATCATTACGTCGAAATCGAGCACCTGCTGCTTGAGTTGCTGGACATCGAGGGCGGTGACTTCGCCTGGCTGCTGCCGCGCTTCGGCCTGGAGCGCGATGCCCTGACGGCGGAAATCAACAAGGCCCTGGAACTGTTCAAATCCGGCAGCACCCGCACCCCGGCGCTCTCGGCGCAAACCATCGGGCTGCTCGAAGACGCGGTGGTTCAGGCCAGTGTGCTCGGTCTCGACAGCATCCGTTCCGGCTTGCTGCTGCTGGCCTTGCTCGACCGCGATGAACGCCGCAGCCTGCTGCTCAATAGCGCCTCGTCGCTGTTGAAAATTCCGCGGGAAGCCTTGCACAGCAACCTGCTGGAGTGGACCGAAAACTCTCGCGAACACGTCGGCGGCACGCGGCCTGTCAATGCCGGCAAGCCGCAGCCGAAACAGGATTCGGTGCTCGATCAGTTC
This sequence comes from Pseudomonas sp. NPDC086112, assembly GCF_044746425.1. NCBI lineage: Bacteria > Pseudomonadati > Pseudomonadota > Gammaproteobacteria > Pseudomonadales > Pseudomonadaceae > Pseudomonas > Pseudomonas sp. NPDC086112. The sequence continues at coordinate 73,507 of NZ_JBIVCD010000005.1, forward strand.
ACCCAGGACCTGACCGCCGACGCCCACGCCGGGCGCATCGACCCCATCGTCGGGCGCGACGGCGAGATTCGCCAGTGCATCGACATCCTGCTCAGGCGTCGGCAGAACAATCCGATCCTGGTCGGCGCACCGGGCGTGGGCAAGACGGCAGTGGTCGAAGGCCTGGCCCTGCGCATTGCTGCTGGCGATGTACCGCCGTCGTTGCAGGAAGTCAGTCTGCGGGTGCTCGACCTCGGTTTGTTGCAGGCCGGCGCCGGGGTCAAAGGCGAGTTCGAACAGCGGCTCAAAGGTGTAATTGACGCGGTGCGCAACGCCGACAAACCGATCATTCTATTCATCGACGAAGCCCACACCCTGATTGGCGCTGGCGGCGCGGAAGGCGGCAGCGACGCGGCCAACCTGCTCAAACCCGCGCTGGCCCGTGGCGAGTTGCGCACCCTGGCCGCCACGACCTGGCTTGAGTACAAAAAATACTTCGAGAAAGACCCGGCCCTCGCCCGCCGTTTTCAGTTGGTGCAAGTCGAGGAACCGGACGAAACCACCGCCGTGGAAATGCTCCGTGGGGTGGCCGCGAAACTGGAACAGCACCACGGCGTGCAGGTGCTGGACGCGGCGATTCACGAAGCGGTGAAACTGTCCCACCGCTACATCTCCGGACGTCAGTTGCCGGACAAAGCCATCAGCGTGCTCGACACCGCCTGCGCCCGGGTCGCCCTCGGCCAGCACGACGTGCCGCCACCGCTGGAAAGCCTGCGCCATCGCCAGAACAGCCTCAAGGATGAAGTCGAACGCCTGCGTCGCGAACAAGCCACCGGGCTCGATCATCGTGAACGCATCACCCTGCTGGAAACCGAATCCGTCAGTAATGTGCAGTCCATTCGCGACCTGGAAATCCGCTGGAACGAAGAACGGATCGCCGTGCGCGAACTGCTGGAAACCCGCCGCGAGTTACTCGCCTTGAGCGAGCGCGCCGACAACGACAAACCGGACGAAGCCACCGACAGCCGTATCGATCATCTGGCTGCTGAACTGGTACGACTCGAGGCCGGTCTGGACGCCATTCGCCAGGACGATCCGCTGGTGCCGGAACAGGTCGACGCAAAAACCGTGGCCGCCGTCATCGCCGGCTGGACCGGAATTCCGGTGGGCAAAATGCTCGCCGACGAAGCCCACGCCGTACGCACCCTCGGCCAGCGCATGGGCCAACGGGTCATGGGCCAAAGCCCCGCGCTGAACACCATCGCCCAACGCCTGCAAGCCTACCGCGCCGGCCTCACCGACCCGCAAAAACCAGTCGGCGTATTCCTGCTGGTCGGCCCCACGGGCGTGGGCAAAACCGAAACCGCTTATGCGTTGGCCGACGCGCTCTACGGCGGCGAACGCAACCTCATCAGTATCAACCTCTCGGAATACCAGGAAGCCCACACCGTCAGCCAACTCAAAGGCGCCCCGCCCGGCTACGTCGGTTACGGCAGCGGTGGCGTACTCACCGAAGCGGTGCGGCGAAAACCTTATTCGGTGGTGCTGCTCGACGAAATCGAAAAGGCCCACCCGGATGTGCTTGAAGCCTTTTACAACGTCTTCGACAAAGGCGTGATGGAAGACGGCACTGGCCTGGTGGTGGACTTCAAAAACACCGTGATGCTCGCCACCAGCAACTTTGGCGCTGAATTGCTGCTCGATACACCGGTCGCGCAACTGGGCACCGATGCCTTCAACGAAGCGCTGCACAAGGTGCTGCTGAAAACGTTTCGGCCAGCGTTTCTGGCGCGTATGACGGTGGTGGCGTATCGGCCGCTGGATGAGGCGACGCTGGAAGGGATTGTGTTGGCGAAACTGGAGAAATTGCGTGGACGGTATAAGGCCGCGACCGGGAAACAGTTTGAGTTTGATGCCGGGATAGTGCAGGCGGTGTTGGCCAAGTGCAGTGCTGCCGGGGCACGGGATGTCGAGAATGTGTTGATGACACAGGTGACGGGGAAGTTGGCGGAGTGGGTGTTGGAGTAAATGTCCTCATCCGGTTGTCCGGTGATCATGAAAGCGGGGCATTTGAATACTTTTTCTTTTACAGGAGTGACGAAAATCATGACTTATGCGCAATCCACACTCACGGCGGCAAGTATTTCCACACAAGATCCCTGGACGCCCATGGTGAACTCGATCATCAACACCGGAAAAATCTACGGCGAGGACGTGGAGGTAATTGGCGCAGTTGGCGGTACAGGGCTGGTGACTAGTACCCGCTCCGGGATGCTAGTGCTTGACGGTCTCAAGATCGGTCAGAACAGGGCTCATATATCCATTGTCCCCAATGACTCAGGGATGTGGACTTATTTCCATATCACGTTGGTAGGAGGAAAAAACAATGGCTCGATCTATTACCAGCTTGAAGTTGACGAAGACGAAGAGCTTGATGTTAAAACATCGTCAAAAAGCCTGATGAAAGAAGAAGGCAAGAAAGCAAAAATATCCGCAGCCACCCATACAATCACCTCCCAACCAGAGAACTTGCTGAGCGAGATAAAGATATTGATGCAAAAATTGATCAAGACAAATTTTTCAGTAGGTGAAGCGACCTAATTAAGCCATTCAGATGGGCGAAAGGAGTTATTACATGCTTACTTGTGTGACATGGAATACGCAAGGTAGTAATGCTGTTGAAGTGCATGTAGAAAAACTGCTCACCGACGGCGCCGACGTTATTTTTTTACAAGAGTCGGCCGAGTCGGGGGACGTTCAAGGATATACCTACGACTTTCAGGGACGCACAGGAACTTCCAGCAGGCCCGGGATTTTGTATGGCGGTACACGATCGCGCTGGCATGGCGGCTACCAGGGCGCTACCAGCGTACTTACTCGCCAGGGATTGGGTGCAACGGCATCGAATATCATCGTTCACCCGGACGGAGTGAGTCGAGGAGTCCTGTATACAACCATTGCCCGTGGGGGAGCGACGCTTTATTTATGTACCATTCATGCATGGTCGCCGACAGGAAATGACTGGGACCTGATAGCAGGAAATCTTATGGGTCGAATTATCGCGCTGGTAGGTGCCAATCCCGTCATTGTGGGAGGAGACTTCAATCAAGCTGCGGGAAGATCTGCTATTGGGGCATGGGCCATACCGGGTAGTTCGCACTTCGGCGGGGGCGCTCTGGATGGATTCTGGCTATATAACTTTGCCGCAGGAGCCGTTAACTCTTGCGGATTATATAGCTCAAGTAAAGGCGACCATTATCCCGCCTGGGCTCAAATAAACATATGAACAGATTCTAATGCCCCGTTCCATCGATACAACTACCAGCCTTTCCCTGACCGCCTCATCGTTAGCGGCACTTTATCCTGAGTCCGTTTCCGGCGAGGAAACCCTCAACGGCCTCGGCAGGCAGACCTTGAATGGCCTCAATGACGGCACCTCATTAACCCTGACCACCGCCATCGCCACCCACCTCACCACCACCCTGCACAACGACGCCCTGACCCGCCCGATGGATGCATTGGTCGCCGAAATCCGCCAACTCCCGGCCGACGCCACCGCCGAGCGCTATCAGCTTGTACTACGGCCATGGCTCTGGTGGCTGACCCTGGCCAGCAACAACCGCGTGTTCCAGAACCTCAGCACCTCTGACATCGTCACCACGATTTTCAAGGCTCATGGTTTTACCGATTTCCTGCTGAAGCTCAGCGGCAGCTATACCCCGCGCGAATACTGCGTGCAGTACGGCGAAACCGATTTCGCCTTCGTTTCACGGTTGCTGGAAGAGGAAGGGATTTTCTGGTTTTTCACCCACGAGGACGGCAAACACACGCTGGTACTGGGTGACAGCAATGATGCGTTTGTGCCAATCCCCAATGGACCCAAGGTGAACTATCTCGGCCAGCAGTTGGGCGAGCGCGAACTGCACGGCATTCGCTCCGGCCAGGTCTGCGTACAGGCGGTGGCAGGGGTGTATCAGGCGACGGATTACGAGTTCACCACCCCGACCACCTCGCTCTACAGCCAGGCCGAAGCCGTCGCCGGGCCACGGTCGATGTACGAGCACCCCGGTAGCTACAACGCCAAAGCGCGCGGCGATGCGCTGACCAAGCAGCGTGTCGATGGATTGCGCAGTCAGGAGAAGCGTTTTGTCGGTGAAAGCGACTGCCGCTGGCTGGTGCCGGGGCACTGGTTCACTCTCGCAGGGCACGATGATTCGACGTTGAATATCGATTGGGTGGTGACGGCGGTGACTCACGAAGCCAGCCATGACAGTTATCGTAATCGCTTCGAAGCCATCCCCAAGGCCACGCCTTACCGTCCGACGCGAATCACACCCAAGCCACGCATGCACACGCAAACGGCAATCGTCGTCGGCAAGTCCGGCGAAGAAATCTGGACCGACGAATACGGCCGGATCAAGTTGCAGTTCCCGTGGGATCGCGACGGCAAGAACGACGAAGCCAGTTCCTGCTGGGTGCGGGTGGTGTTGCCCTGGAGCGGCAAAGGTTTTGGCATGCAGTTCGTGCCACGGATCGGCCAGGAAGTGATCGTGACGTTTATCGATGGCGATCCCGATCGACCGCTGGTGACGGGTTGCGTCTACAACGGTGACAACGCCCTGCCTTATGCGCTGCCAGCGAATCAGACCCAGTCCGGGATCAAGACCCAATCGTCCAAGGGCGGTGGCGGTTTCAACGAGCTGCGATTCGAGGACAAGAAGGACGCCGAAGAAGTGTTTCTCCAGGCGCAAAAAGATCTGAAGATCAACGTGCTCAACGACACCACCGCCACCGTCGGTCATGACGAAACCCTGACCGTACAGAACGCCCGTACGCGCACGGTGAAGGAAGGCGACGAGACCGTGACCCTGGAGAAAGGCAAACGCAGCGTGACCATCCAGACGGGCAGTGACACTCTCGATGTGAAGGACAGTCGCACGGTGACCGTGGGCGCGGACCAGACCCACAGCACCGGTGGCAACTACACGCACAAGGTCACCGGCGATTACAGCCTGACGGTGGACGGCAATTTGACCATCAAGGTGACCGGTACCCTGACCCTGCAAAGCGGCGGCAGTTTTGCGATCAAGAGTGGCGCTGATCTGGCAGCCCAGGCCAGCACCTCGATCAGCCAGAAGGCCGGTACGTCCCTGAGCAATCAGGCGGGGACCTCGTTGGAGAACAAGGCCGGCACGACCATGACCAACGATGCCGGGATCAGCCTGACCAACAAAGGCGCCGCTTCGCAGACCGTGGACGGTGGCGGCATGCTGACCATCAAGGGTGGTCTGGTGCAGGTCAACTGACAAGGAGAACCCATGGCCATCACGCCGCTGGACTTGCAGCAGAACGATAAACAGCTCAAAGGTCGCTTGCTCGATGGCCAGCTCGACGGTGCACTGCACATCAAGGATGACGGTCGCGCGCAGGCCGATTTGCAGTACAGCCAGGGCGAGCTACAAGGCACTACCCTGCTTTACCACCCCAATGGCAAGGTCTCGGCGCAGCTGCCGTTTGCTCGTGACAAGCTGCAGGGGGTCGCGAGTTTCTATGCGCCGCAAGGCTGGCTGCAGCGCAAGGCGACTTACCGCCGAGGGCTGCTGCATGGCGAGGCGTTCAATTACTTTCCCGACGGGCAACTGGCGGAGGCGGAGTTCTACCGCGATGGTGTGCGCGAGGGGCGGTATCAGCGCTTTCATCCCAACGGCAAACCCGCCGTCGAGGCTCGATATCTCAATGGTCTGTTACTGGAACCGGAACAGGGTTTTGCCAGCGATGGGCGACCGCTGGATGCCGAGGGCAAGCCGATTTCGAGGGTGCGCTGGTGGTTCAGGCGCTGGAGTGATCCCGCCGAGGCCTGAGCCTGTTGTGGTGACTGTTATGGCCACATCGCGAGCAGGCTCGCTCCCACAGGGGATTTCGGTTGAACACAGTTTTGTGTACGACTGACATCCAAATGTGGGAGCGGGCTTGCTCGCGAAGAGGCCGGCACATTCAACATCGATGTTGCCTGACACGCCGTCTTCGCGAGCAAGCCCGCTCCCACAGTTTGATCGTGTGCGGTCAGGGAATGAGCATCTGCATTTGCCCCGGCATCACGATTTTTATCACCCCTGCCCAATTGCACATCAGCGTGCTGTTGGCATCGATGGCCGGCATGCCGCCCAGCAGCAGGGTCGGCGCGCCGCCGGGGATCCACGGGGTGGCGGTGGCCGGAATGCAGGGCATCGGCGTCAATACGCCAAGCGCTGCGGCAGTGGCGGCCGCGACCATCGGGTTGGCCATGCTCATGCACGTGCCGAACGGCATGATGTTGACCAGCGGAATGTGATCCATGATGTTCGCCGCCGGCATGCCCCCGGTCATTGTGCGGTTCACCGGCAGCACGTTGAGTACCGCTGGCGCTGCGCCAAAACTGCATTGCAGAGTCGCGGTGGCGCAAACTTGCGGACAGCCCATGTCGAATCTCCTTCCTGGAAGCGACGCTCCCCTGAAACCATAGTCCGCCGAGCCCGTTCGCGCACATCAGGAACGCTGATTATCCGGCAACACGCTAACCTATAAGACCGTGCCGCGCTTGTGGCCACCCCGGCGCACCATTAGATTAGCCAATGATGTCTGGCCTCCAAAATAAGCAGAAGGGATAAGCATGGCGCTTACTGACCAGTCCACCCGTATCCGCTCCGGCGAAGAACTCGATGCCAGCCTGATCGATCCATACCTCAAGGCGCACATTCCGGGCCTGAGCGGCTTACCGAAAATCAGCCAGTTTCCGGGCGGTGCGTCGAACCTGACTTACCTGCTGGAATACCCCGAACAGGAATTCGTCCTGCGTCGGCCACCGTTCGGCCACAAGGCCAAGTCCGCCCACGACATGGGCCGCGAATTTCGCATTCTCAATCAGCTGCGGGACGGCTTTCCCTATTGCCCCAAAGCCTATGTGCACTGCACCGACGAGTCAGTAATCGGCGCCGAGTTTTATGTGATGGAACGAGTCAAGGGGATCATCCTGCGCTCCGAACTGCCACCGGAACTAGGCCTTGATTCAGCGAAGACCGAAACCCTGTGCAAGAGCTTCATCGACAAGTTCGTGGAACTGCACCGGGTCGACTACAAGGCCTATGGCCTGGGCGACCTCGGAAAACCCGAAGGCTATGTGGCACGGCAAATCAAAGGCTGGAGCGAGCGCTACGAAAAAGCCCTGACACCGGATGCACCGAAGTGGGAAGCAGTGAAGGCCTGGCTCAATGACAAGATGCCGGCCGATCACCCGACGTCGAGCATCGTCCACAACGATTACCGCTTCGACAACGTGATCCTCGACCCCGAGAATCCGATGCAGATCATCGGCGTGCTGGACTGGGAACTGACCACCCTCGGCGACCCGCTGATGGACCTGGGCAACACCCTCGCCTACTGGATCGAAGCCGACGACCCGGCGCCGGTGCAATTGATGCGGCGTCAGCCGAGCCACGCTCCCGGCATGCTGACCCGCCGTGAATTCGTCGATTACTACGCCGAACGCGCGGGCATCCAGATCGACAATTTCGACTTCTACTACACCTACGGCCTGTTCCGCCTGGCCGGCATCGTGCAGCAGATCTACTACCGCTTCTTCCATGGTCAGACCCAGGACAAACGCTTCGCGCAGTTCATTCACATGAACAAACTGCTGGAGCAGATGAGCCTGCAAGTCATTGATAAATCCAGCCTCTGATCGCGCCCATAACAAGGAAAAATCATGTCCAAGACTCAGTTGTTCGACCTCGACGGCAAGATCGCTTTCGTCTCCGGCGCCAGCCGCGGCATTGGTGAAGCCATCGCCAAACTGCTGGCGCAGCAAGGTGCCCACGTCATCGTTTCGAGCCGCAAACTCGACGGCTGCCAGCACGTCGCCGACGCGATCATCGCCGCTGGCGGCAAGGCCACGGCAGTCGCCTGCCACATCGGTGAGATGGAGCAGATCACCCAAGTCTTCGCCGGCATCCGCGAACAGTTCGGGCGCCTGGACATTCTGGTCAACAACGCGGCGACCAACCCGCAGTTCTGCAACGTACTGGACACCGACCTGAGCGCCTTCCAGAAAACCGTCGACGTGAACATTCGCGGCTACTTCTTCATGTCGGTGGAAGCCGGCAAGCTGATGCGCGAACACGGCGGCGGCAGCATCATCAACGTCGCCTCAATCAATGGTATTTCGCCGGGGATCTTCCAGGGCATCTACTCAGTGACCAAGGCGGCGGTGATCAACATGACCAAAGTCTTCGCCAAGGAATGCGCGCAATTCGGCATCCGTTGCAACGCCCTGCTACCGGGTCTGACCGACACCAAGTTCGCTTCGGCGCTGGTAAAGAACGACGCCATCCTGAAAACCGCGCTGCAGCAGATTCCGCTCAAGCGTGTAGCGGACCCGAGTGAAATGGCCGGTGCGGTGTTGTACCTGGCCAGTGATGCGTCGAGCTACACGACTGGGGTTTCGTTGAATGTGGATGGTGGGTTCCTGTCCTGATTGAGTTCTGCGAGTAAACCGAAGGCAGCCAAATGGCTCAATGTCAGTCAGTTAAGGCGCAATCCATGTGGGAGCGGGCTTGCTCGCGAAGACGGCGGCACAGTCAACATTGATGTTGCCTGATACACCGCTTTCGCGAGCAAGCCCGCTCCCACAGGTTCCGCGCCTTAACTGACTGGCATTGGCCAAATGGCTGCCTTTTTTGTTTCTCACGTGAGCACACCAGCTCCTACAGCGAGATTGGTGTTTGCACAGGCAGTGCCGGACCCAATATAAGAATATTTATTCTACCATTTGCATATTGGGAATATTTATTCCATAAATAGCCCTCCTGAAAATAAAAACCCAAAGGACCCCGGCTATGCGCGAACTCGGTATCGGACTTATCGGCACAGGTTTCATGGGCCGCGCCCACGCCTTGGCCTTTCGCAACGTCAGCGCCGTTTTTGAATTGCCGCTGAAGCTCAAACTCGCCGCCCTCGCCGACGCCGATCCGCAGCGAGCCCGACATTGCGCCGACGCGTGGGGCTTCGATGCCGCTCACAGTGACTGGCAACAGCTGATCAACGACCCCAAGGTCAATCTGATCGCCATCACCACCCCCAATCATCTGCACTACCCCATGGCCATGGCCGCCCTCGCCGCCGGCAAGCCGGTGTACTGCGAAAAACCGCTGGCGGTGAACCTCGAACAGGCCAGCGCCATGCGTCTGGCCGCTAAAGCTGCGGGCGTGGTGACGCGGGTCGGCTACAACTACCAGCACAATCCGATCATCGGCCTCGCTCGGGATTTGATTCAAAGCGGAGCGTTGGGACAGATCATCAGTTTCCAGGGCGAATTCAGCGAAGACTTCATGGCCGATCCCGTTTCACCCTGGTCCTGGCGCTGTGACGCCGATTACGCCGGCGGTGCCTTGGCGGACCTGGGCAGTCACTTGCTGGCCATGGCTCGTCATCTGCTTGGCGATATCGAGGCGGTGTGCGCGGACACTCAGACCGTGCATGCGCAACGCCCCGTGACGTTAGGTGGCCAGGAACGACGCGAGGTCGCGGTTGACGATCAGGTCCACGCGTTGCTGCGGTTCGCCAACGGCGCGCGCGGGACGTTCAGCAGCAGCTGGCTCAAACACGGTTACAAGAATCATCTGAGTTTTGAAATCAGCGGCACCCGGGGCACCCTGGCGTTCGATCAGGAGCGCTTGAATGAACTGCGGATGTTTCGCGCAGGGCAAGGCGGTTTTCAACGGCTATTGGCAGGGCCGGATTTACCGGATTATGCCGCTTTCAGCCCGGCACCGGGGCATCAGTTGGGTTACAACGAACTCAAGACTCTGGAAGTGCATGAGTTGGTGATGGCGCTGGCCGGCCTCGGTCAGGACGGGACAGATTTCGAGCAGGCATGGGAAGTCGAACGCCTGGCGACAGCGATTCGTTTGGCGGCCCACGAATCGCGTTGGGTCAGGATCGAGGAAGTCTGAAACGCCGCTCGGGCGACACCCGCCAGTCGCAGAGGGCCACTGGCGGTAAACGCCATTAACCGAGCAAACTTACTGAGTGACGCAACGGGTCAGGGTCGTGGTCCGCGTCACCTGCCCTTCTGCCCTCATATCACCCTGCACATCGGTGTTTTCGGAGGTCTGACAGGTACGAACCGGTGGCGGTGGCGGCGCAGCGGGTGGTGGAGGTGGCGGACTGGCACATCCACCCAGAATCGCCGCGCAGAGTACGAGCGACAGTGGCGAAAAAATACGTATCCCAAGACTGTTCATAGGTTGACCCGCGGTAAGTAATCGACATTTTCCGCGACACAAAAACCACACCGCCTACCTGCGGCCCCGTCACAGAAAAGAAATACCTCGCATTCCTTATAGCCCAGCCACCCGCCAATGCCAGAAAAACAGCGGATAGACTGGCCGTTATCGCAGGAATGGATATGCACACCATCAAAAATCCCGATTGCCTGACAAATAGCTATCGCGAGCAGGCTCGCTCCCACCGTTTGAACCGCGTACATCAGCGGGAAATTTATAGGCTATAAGGCCGTCTTCGCGGGCAAGCCTCGCTCCTACAGTACATCCGTGAGACACGAATTACTGGCCAGCGCCTACATCGCACTGGACCGATGCAGACCAATGTTCTCAAGCTCGTATCGCAACTCTTCAATCAACGCCGTCAACGCCTCCGGCGTCCTGAGATTCGCCATGCTCAACCCGCTGACCACCAGATCCACCTGCCCCGTCGCCGGATGATATAGCTTCACCGTCAACGAATTATCCCCGGTGAGCGCGCACTCACAGGCCAACGGCGAAAAACTCCGCTCCAGTTGCATACGCAATTGCGCCAGATGATTCATCCCGATTCACCTTGGCGACGAGCTGAAATCGACTCCACGCTTGAACTGTTCGTACCCATGTGGCTGTTCCTTTAGCTGCATTGAAGAAAATGCGATACCGACCCGAAGCCACGTATCGCACCCTCACAGACTAGAAAAACCAGCCCCTGAGCAGAACATCAAATTGCACCATCCCAACTAGTGCATTTGCATCTTAACGTTGCCCCTTGGGCCGCCTCTCGCTGGAGAACAGACCCCGTTCGCGAGCCCATACAATCGCCTCGCTGCGGCTGTGCACGTCGAGTTTGGAATACACCGTCGAAACATGATTGCGCACCGTATTAGGCGCCAGTTTCAGGCGTGCGGCGATTTCCTTGTCGGCCAGGCCTTCACAGATCAAGCCGAGCACATCGCGCTCTCGCGCGGTCAGTTCGGTGAACGACACAGTGGGCAACTGCGGTGAATTGACGTTCTTCACGTTGGCGAGTTTTTCGATCAGTGTGCGGCTGAACCAGGAGGCATCTTTCATCACCTCTTCAATGGCTGACACCAGTTCCAGCTCGGTGCGTTTGCGCTCCGTAATGTCCATCAACACCAGCAGGTAGCAAGTGCCACCCTGAATGTTCACGGTGTCCGCCGAGACGGCGCAATCGATCAGCCCGGCATCCTTGCGGCGTACCCTGACTTCGATGCGATCCACACTCCCGGTTTTCTCCAGGGCCGCAAACAATCGCGTGCGAGCGCCTGCGTCATTGATGAAACCGAGTTGCGCCACGGTCTTGCCGAGCACCTCTTCACTCGGGCACTCGAGGGTATCGAGAAACGCTTCGTTGACATCCATCACCACTTGATCGTCGGCGCTGCACACCAGGATCGGCACCGGGGTGAGGCGAAAGGCTTTGGCAAACCGTTCCTCACTCTGGCGCAGGGCTATTTCAGCCTTGTGCCGCAGTTCCATGTCGACAAAGGAAAACAGCATGCAAGCTTCGTCGTTGAGCTCCAGCGGTTGCCCGGCAACGATTACCTGTTTGCTGCCACCGTCGGGCAATTGCAGTTCGGCCTGCATCTGCGGAATGGTTGCCCCATCACGCAAACGCTGCTTGGCCAGGTCCTTGTTTTCAGCGCGCTCCAGCACATCCAGCTCATAGGTCGAAGCGCCGATCACCTGATCGCGGGCATAACCGGTCATTTCCAGGAAGCCCTGGTTGACTTTGATGTAACGCAAATCGCTGAGGCGACAGATCACCGCCGGGGCCGGGTTGGCATTGAAGGTCTTTTCGAAACGCTGCTCGGCGCTGGCCCATTCGGTGACGTCATTCATGATCAGCACCAACGACTCCGGCTCGCCGGCATGGTCGGCCAGCACCATGCTGCGCACGCTATGGACCCAGGTGCGCTCGTCGTTTTCGACTGGCGTCAATTCAACCAGTACATCGTTGAACATCTCGCCGCGGGCAACGCGGCTGATCGGATAATTCTCCGTCGCCACCGGGTGATTGTTGCGATAGCGCAAGGCAAACCGCTTCGCGTACTCCTTGGCATTGGCCCCCAGCTCACCGATCCGACTGACACCGTGCATGGTCAGCGCGGCGTCGTTGGCCCAGAGGATCGTCTGGTCGAGTTCCAGCAGAATCACCCCGTCGGACAGGCCGGCGATGATCTGCTGCAACTGGCGGCGATTGGTTTCGGTGGTCAGGACGTCCTGGCTCATTGGAACTCCACGATTGCGGCGGCAGTCATGCGCCGCACTATGAAGATTACGACCGCGGGCGGTTGGGATAGTGCAAAGCCCGACAGAAGCTGCCCTCCCAAAGTAGCCCTATGCCCAATACGAAAAGAGTGCTTTAGTGCCGCTCTTTGCCTATCTGGAGAGTTGCCATGACGTTTGATTCTCTGCATTTCACCCCCTGGTCCGCCCTCGCGGGCGGAGCGCTGATCGGCCTGGCCGCCAGCGTCATGGTAGTGGCCAACGGACGCGTTGCCGGGATCAGCGGGCTGCTAGGCAGTCTGCTTGAGGGTAATGATTCGGGACGGGGCGAAAAAGCTCTATTCCTGCTCGGACTATTGGCCGCGCCGTTGTTGTGGGCGTTGTTTCATGTGTGGCCGGCCATCGAATTCAAAACCGGTGCCGTGGGTCTGATCATTGCCGGATTGTGCGTCGGCGTCGGCACTCGTTATGGCTCCGGATGCACCAGTGGCCACGGCGTGTGCGGTATCTCGCGCCTGTCACCGCGCTCCATTGCCGCCACCTTAAGCTTCATGTTCGCCGGCTTCGTGACGGTGTTCGTCCTGCGTCATCAGCTGGGGTATTGAACATGCGCAAACTGACCGCTTTCCTTGCCGGCCTGCTGTTTGGCATCGGCCTGTTGCTGGCCGGCATGGCAAACCCGGCCAAAGTACTGGGCTTTCTGGACATTACCGGTGTGTGGGATCCCTCCCTGGCGCTGGTCATGATCGGGGCCATTGCCGTGGCCTGGGGGCCGTTTCATTGGGCCATGAAACAACCAACGTCCTTGTTGGGGGCGCCTATGCAGTTGCCAATCAGCCGTGAGCTGGATCGGCGCCTGATCGGTGGCAGCCTGCTATTCGGAGTCGGTTGGGGCATTGCCGGCATCTGTCCCGGCCCGGCGCTGGTGTTGCTACCAACGGGCCACTGGCAGGCCTGGGTTTTCGTCATCGCCATGCTGGCGGGGATGCTGATGTTCAAAGCGTTGCAAACCCGCCGTTGAGCATACCGCCAACACAATGAGGCTATCGAACAACCGATGCCTCAAGCCGCTTGCTTGCCACTGGCAATCGCCTCCGAAGCCGCCAGCATTGCCCGCAACAACACCGCACACCCGGCGGCGAGGTCATCCGGCGCGGCGTTTTCGATTTCGTTGTGGCTGATGCCGCCCTCGCAGGGCACGAAGATCATCCCGGCCGGGCCAAGTTCGGCGAGGAAGATCGCGTCGTGCCCTGCACCGCTGACGATGTCCATGTGCGATAAACCCAACCCTTGCGCCGCGCCGCGTACCGCTTCGACGCAGCCCTTGTCGAAGTACAGCGGCGGGAAGTCGGCGGTGGGGGTCAGTTCGAACGTCAGGCCGTGTTCCTCGCAGGTGGTTTCGATGACTTCGCGAACTTCGGCGATCATTGAATCGAGTCGCGCCGGCTCCAGATGACGAAAATCCAGGGTCATGCGCACTTCGCCAGGAATCACGTTGCGCGAGCCGGGGTAGGCTTGCAGGCAGCCGACGGTGCCGCAGGCGTGGGGTTGATGGCCGAGGGCGGCGCGATTGACCGCGCCGACGATCACCGAGGCGCCGACCAGAGCGTCCTTGCGCAGGTGCATCGGCGTCGGACCGGCATGGGCTTCGACGCCGCGCAGTTTCAGGTCGAACCATTTCTGCCCGAGGGCGCCCATCACGACACCGATGGTTTTGCGCTCATCCTCAAGAATCGGGCCTTGCTCGATGTGAGCTTCGAAATACGCGCCTACGGCATGGCCGCTGACCTTGCGCGGTCCGGCATAGCCAATGGCGTTCAGGGCTTCGCCGACGGTCACGCCCTCGGCATCAACCTTGGCCAGGGTTTCTTCGAGGGTGAATTTTTCCGCGAACACGCCGGAGCCCATCATGCAGGGAGCGAAGCGCGAGCCTTCTTCGTTGGTCCAGACCACCACTTCCAGCGGCGCTTCGGTTTCCACACCCAGGTCATTGAGGGTGCGCAAGACTTCGACCCCGGCCAGCACGCCGAAGCAGCCGTCGAACTTGCCGCCAGTGGGTTGGGTGTCGATGTGGCTGCCGGTCATTACCGGCGGCAGATTCGGATTGCGGCCAGGCCGACGGGCGAAGATATTGCCGACGGCGTCGATGCTGACGGTGCAGCCGGCTTCCTCGCACCAGTTCACGAAGATGTCCCGGGCCTGGCGGTCGAGGTCGGTCAGGGCCAGCCGACAGACGCCGCCCTTGACCGTGGCACCGAGTTTGGCCAGGTCCATGAGCGACTGCCACAGACGGTCGCGGTTGATGTGCTGATGGGTGGACTGCAGAACGTCTATGGCAGCGTTCATGGTGATCTCCTCAGGCAGTTTTGTTATAGGTTTCTTCAGGCGAATTTTTGATGTCTTTGAGGCCGCCTTCGCGAGCAAGCCCGCTCCCACAGGGGAATGCATTCCAAATGTGGGAGCGGGCTTGCTCGCGAAGAGGCCATCCCTCACACCGCCGATTTCACAGCAGTAGGACTCGGCCGCATCACGCTCAACCCGTAATAAATCAACCCACCAAGGGCCGAGCCAGTGAACCAGCCGTAGCTGTAGAACCAGCTGAACGCATCGCTGCCCAGCGACAGCAGCGTCAACGCCACCGGCACGCCGAACGCGATAAAACCGAACCAGTTCCACGCCGGGTAAACGTCATCACGGTAGAGGCCCGCCAGGTCCAGTTGCTGTTTCTTGATCAGGAAATAGTCCACCACCATGATCCCGGCGATCGGGCCCAGCAGGCTTGAATAGCCCAGCAACCAGTTGGAATACACCGTCTCCAGGCTCAAATCCGAGACGATCAGCCCCAGTTTTTTCAACAATTCATGGGCCATCAGCGCCAACCCGACCAAACCCGTGAGCATCACCGCTTTGGTGCGGTTGATGACCTTGGGCGCGACGTTCTGGAAGTCATTGGTCGGCGAAACAATGTTGGCCGCGGTGTTGGTCGACAACGTGGCGATGATGATCAGCGCCATGGCCAGGGCGACCCAGACCGGGCTCTGGATATGGCCGATCAACGTGACCGGATCAGAGACAGTGACGCCCACCAGTTTTACCGAAGCGGCTGTCATCACCACACCAAGGGAGGCGAACAGGAACATGGTCAGGGGCAAGCCGATAATCTGCCCGACGATCTGATCCTTCTGGCTTTTCGCGTAGCGGCTGAAGTCTGGAATGTTCAGCGACAAGGTGGCCCAGAACCCGACCATCGCGGTCAGCCCGGCGGCAAAGTAACTGACCACGCTGGCCCCTTCCGGACGCTTGGCCGGGATCGCCATCAGTTCGGTCATCGATACGTTCGGCATCGCCCACACCAGCAACCCCACGCCCACCAGCACCAGTAACGGTGCCGAAAGGGTTTCCAGCCATTTGATCGAGTCCGCGCCGCGAATCACCACCCACAGGTTCAAGGCCCAGAACAGCATGAAGCCGATCACTTCACCGGTGCCGCCGAGGGCTTTCCAGCCATCGAACACCGAACCGAGAAACAGGTGAATCGCCAGCCCGCCGAACATCGTCTGGATGCCGAACCAGCCGCAGGCCACCAGGGCACGAATCAGACACGGAATGTTGGAACCGAGGATGCCGAAGGATGAGCGCAGCAACACCGGAAACGGAATGCCGTACTTGGTGCCGGGGAAGGCGTTCAGGGTCAGCGGGATCAGCACGATGATGTTGGCAAACAGAATCGCCAGCAGCGCTTCACCGACGCTCAGGCCGAAATAAGCGGTGAGCACGCCGCCGAGGGTGTAGGTCGGCACGCAGATCGCCATGCCGACCCACAGCGCGGTGATGTGCCATTTGTTCCAGGTTCGTTCGCGCACCTTGGTCGGTGCCATGTCGTGGTTGTAACGGGGACTGTCAAGCACGTCGCTGCCGGCTTCGAGCTCAAACAAGCCGTCGCGCTCGGTCACTTGCGATCTGATCTGTTGCATGGCCGCTCCACTGTTCTTTTGATTATTTTTGCTCATCAGGGGCTGGCGCAAAGTGCGCAAGCCCGACGATGGCCGGAGAAACTGACAACTTTCATGGACCGGCCAAGGTGTCAGCGGCGGCATCAATAAACGTGCCGGGTGCCCCGCTAGCGCATTGGGCAGCGCCATAAAATTTCGCTAACTAACTGATGTTAATCAGCTTTATTTATCCAACTATTGAATCCGCGGTGTGTTGCCATGCCACTCAGGCCGAATGTCAGGCAAGTTGTCCGAACAGTCAGGACTCAATCTGGTGCGTCGATCTTTTTTGAAAGATTGCGCATCAACCATAGACCATCCTCAAGCGGCTGATTTCACATAGAAAATCTTGACCATATTTCGAACCTGTCAAGTGCGTCAAAATGGTGAGAGGCCTCACCATTTTGGTGATTTTCAGTTTTTATCGTTATTTTTCAATTAGTTAAAACAGCAATAAGCTTATAAAAAATATTCTTGCTCAATCCACAAACTGCAGCTAGCGTCTATTCTTGACAGCGCTGACAGGAATACACCGATTGGCGTCTGCTTCATATAAAACATTTAGAACCGGCATCAGTCGGTCAATGCCTGCGAGGAACTCGGAATGTCTCTGTTGATCCGTGGCGCCACCGTTATTACCCATGATGAAAGTTATCGCGCCGACGTCTATTGCGCCGACGGCGTGATCAAAGCCATCGGTGAAAACCTCGATGTTCCCGTCGATGCCGAAGTGCTCGACGGCAGCGGCCAATACCTGATGCCCGGCGGCATCGACCCGCACACTCACATGCAACTGCCCTTCATGGGCACGGTGGCCAGCGAGGACTTCTTCAGCGGCACCGCAGCGGGGCTTGCCGGCGGTACCACCTCGATCATCGACTTCGTGATTCCCAACCCGCAGCAATCGTTGATGGAGGCGTTTCATCAATGGCGCGGCTGGGCGGAGAAATCGGCGTCGGATTACGGTTTCCATGTCGCGATCACCTGGTGGAGCGAACAGGTCCGCGAAGAAATGGCCGAGCTGGTCAGCCACCACGGGGTCAACAGCTTCAAGCACTTCATGGCCTACAAGAACGCGATCATGGCAGCCGACGACACATTGGTGGCGAGTTTCGAGCGTTGTCTGGAATTGGGCGCCGTGCCGACCGTGCATGCGGAAAACGGCGAACTGGTCTATCACCTGCAACGCAAATTGATGGCCCAGGGCATGACCGGGCCGGAAGCACATCCGCTGTCGCGGCCTTCGCAGGTGGAAGGTGAAGCCGCGAGCCGGGCGATCCGCATTGCCGAAACCCTCGGCACGCCGCTGTACCTGGTGCACGTCTCGACCAAGGAAGCCCTCGACGAAATCACCTACGCCCGCGCCAAGGGCCAACCGGTCTACGGCGAAGTGCTGGCCGGGCATCTGCTATTGGACGACAGCGTTTACCAACACCCGGACTGGCAGACCGCCGCCGGTTACGTGATGAGCCCGCCCTTCCGTCCTCGCGGCCATCAAGAGGCGCTTTGGCATGGCCTGCAAGCGGGCAACCTGCACACCACCGCCACCGACCACTGCTGCTTCTGCGCCGAGCAAAAAGCCGCCGGTCGTGACGACTTCAGCAAAATCCCCAACGGCACCGCCGGTATCGAAGACCGCATGGCGGTGCTCTGGGATGAAGGGGTGAATACCGGGCGTTTGTCGATGCAGCACTTCGTTGCCCTCACCTCTACCAACACCGCGAAGATCTTCAACCTCTATCCGCGCAAAGGGGCAATCCGCGTTGGCGCCGATGCGGATCTGGTGCTCTGGGATCCGGAAGGTACGCGGACGATTTCAGCCAAGACCCATCACCAGCAAGTCGACTTCAATATTTTTGAAGGCAAGACCGTGCGTGGCGTGCCGAGCCACACCGTCAGCCAGGGCCGAGTGGTGTGGGCCGATGGTGATTTGCGCGCCGAGCGTGGTGCCGGTCGGTATGTCGAACGGCCGGCGTATCCGGCGGTGTTTGATTTGCTGAGCAAGCGGGCTGAGATGAATAAGCCGGTTGCTGTGAAACGCTGAGATCGAGGCCTTCGGCCTTCGCGGGCAAGCCTCGCTCCTACATTTGGAATGCATCCCCCTGTAGGAGCGAGGCTTGCCCGCGAAGAGGCCGGCCCAGACAACAAAAAAACCAATGCCCATCAGAGGCAGCACCTCAAATAACCGTGAGGCCAACACCGTGATCAAGACCTTGAACCACCTCCCGCATCCCCATGAGGACGCGGTCGCCCTGGCCGGCCATTTCACCGATCTGGCGCCACCGCTCAACGACCGTCAGGCCCATCTGGAAGCCTCGCGCTGCCTGTATTGCTACGACGCGCCGTGTGTGAATGCCTGTCCGAGCGACATCGATATTCCATCGTTCATCCGCAATATCCATCAGGAAAACGTTCAGGGCGCCGCGCAGAAAATCCTCACGGCGAATATCCTCGGCGGCAGTTGCGCCCGGGTCTGCCCGACGGAGATTCTTTGCCAGCAGGCCTGCGTGCGCAACAACGCCCAGGAATGCGCGCCGGTGCTGATCGGCCTGTTGCAACGCTATGCCGTGGACAATGCCCATTTCAGCGAACACCCGTTCCAGCGTGCCGCCTCGACCGGCAAGCGCATCGCCGTGGTCGGTGCCGGCCCGGCGGGTTTGTCGTGTGCGCACCGCAGCGCCATGCACGGCCATGACGTGGTGATTTTCGAGGCGCGGGAAAAGGCTGGCGGCCTCAACGAATACGGAATCGCCAAGTACAAACTGGTGGACGATTACGCGCAGAAGGAACTTGAATTCCTGATGGGGATTGGCGGGATCGAAATCCGCCACGGCCAGAAACTCGGCGACAACCTGACCCTCAGCGAACTGCATCAGCAATTCGATGCGGTGTTCCTCGGCCTTGGTCTGGCCGCCAGCAAACAGCTGGGGCTAGCCCATGAGGATGCCCCCGGCCTGCTCGCCGCCACCGACTACATCCGCGAACTGCGTCAGGCCGATGACCTGACGCAACTGCCACTGGCCGAGCACTGCATTGTCCTTGGTGCCGGCAACACCGCCATCGACATGGCCGTGCAAATGGCCCGTCTCGGCGCTCGCGACGTGAATCTGGTGTACCGCCGCGGCGCCCCGGACATGGGCGCCACCGGTCACGAACAGGACATCGCCAAGGCCAATCAGGTGCGGCTGCTGACCTGGGCGCAACCGCAAGAGGTGCTGCTCGACGATAAGGGCCAGGTGCGCGGCATGCGCTTCGCCCGCACCCGGTTGGTGGAAGGTCGTCTGCAAACCACCGGCGAAACCTTCGAACTGGCCGCCGACGCGATCTTCAAAGCCATCGGCCAAACCTTCGACAACAGCGCCCTCGCCGATCCGCTGGCCCGTGAACTCAAGCGTCAGGGCGACCGCATCCTCGTCGACGAACAGCTGCGCACCAGCATCCCCGGCGTGTATGCCGGCGGCGACTGCACCAGCCTCGATCAGGACCTCACCGTGCAGGCCGTGCAACACGGCAAGCTGGCCGCCGAGGCCATCAACGCTCAACTCATGCTCAACGTGGAGGCTGCGTAAATGGCCGATCTCTCGATTGTCTTCGCCGGCATCAAAGCCCCCAATCCGTTCTGGCTGGCCTCTGCGCCGCCGACCGACAAAGCCTACAACGTGGTTCGCGCGTTCGAGGCCGGCTGGGGCGGCGTGGTCTGGAAAACCCTGGGTGAAGACCCGGCGGCGGTCAACGTATCGTCGCGTTACTCGGCGCACTTCGGGGCTAATCGGGAAGTGCTGGGTTTTAACAACATTGAACTGATCACCGACCGTTCGCTGGAGATCAACCTGCGGGAAATCACCCAGGTCAAAAAGGACTGGCCGGATCGCGCGCTGATCGTGTCGCTGATGGTGCCCTGCGTCGAAGAGTCATGGAAAAACATTCTGCCGCTGGTGGAAGCCACCGGGGCCGATGGCATCGAACTGAATTTCGGCTGCCCCCACGGCATGCCGGAACGGGGTATGGGCGCGGCGGTCGGCCAAGTGCCGGAATACGTCGAGCAGGTCACCCGCTGGTGCAAGACCTATTGCTCGCTGCCGGTGATCGTCAAGCTCACGCCGAACATCACCGACATCCGCGTCGCGGCCCGTGCCGCTTACCGGGGCGGGGCCGATGCGGTGTCGCTGATCAACACGATCAACTCGATCACCAGCGTCAACCTGGAACGCATGGTCGCCAACCCAGCCGTGGGCAGCCAAAGCACCCATGGTGGTTATTGCGGCTCGGCGGTGAAGCCGATCGCGCTGAACATGGTCGCGGAGATCGCCCGCGATCCTCAGACCCAAGGTCTGCCGATCTCTGGCATTGGTGGCATCGGCAGTTGGCGCGATGCGGCGGAATTCATTGCCCTGGGCAGCGGTTCGGTGCAGGTATGCACGGCGGCGATGCTGCATGGTTTCCGGATTGTCGAGGAGATGAAGGACGGTTTGTCTCGCTGGATGGACAGTCAGGGCTACGCCAGCGTGTCGGAATTTTCCGGGCGAGCGGTGGGCAATACCACGGACTGGAAGTACCTGGACATCAACTATCAGGTGATTGCGAAGATTGATCAGCAGGCGTGCATCGGTTGCGGTCGCTGCCACATCGCTTGCGAAGACACCTCGCACCAGGCGATTGCAAGCCTTAAGCAGGCGGACGGGACGCATAAATATGAAGTGATCGATGATGAGTGTGTGGGGTGCAATTTGTGCCAGATCACTTGCCCGGTGCAGGATTGCATCGAGATGGTGCCGATGGATACGGGCAAGCCGTTTCTGGACTGGAATCATGATCCGAGGAATCCGTACCATGTCGCGGTCTGAGGACTGCGTTGCCTGAACTGACGCCTTCGCGAGCAAGCCCGCTCCCACAGTGGATCACCTTCGTGCACAAATACTGTGTTCGCTAGAGATTTAATGTGGGAGCGGGCTCGCTCGCGAAGAGGCCGGCAATAGCGCCAAAAATCTCAAGGCTCCAACCCGATCCCCCGCAAGATCACGCTTGTCACCGTCTGCACCGCCCGCTCGAACTGCATGTCCGACAGCGGCTGGTGATCATTAAGAATATTCACCTGGTGATCAAAGTCGGCGTAGTGCTGGGTCGAGGCCCAGATCATGTACAGCAGGCTGGAAGGCTCCACCGGCAGGATGCGTTTGTCCTCCACCCACTGGCGAATTTTCGCTTCTTTCATCTTGGCCCAGTCGTACAGGCTGGCGTCCAGTTTGTCACCCAGTGTCGGCGCACCGTGGATGATTTCGTTGGCCCAGACTTTCGAACCGTACGGCCGGCTGCGGGAATGGTTCATCTTGGCGCGGATGTAACTGCTGAGTACCACACGCGGGTCATCGAACATCTCGAAGCACAAGGCGTCCTGCTTCCAGACCTCCAGCAAACCCAGCAATACCGCGCTGTACAGCTCGCTCTTGGTGCTGAAGTAGTAATGCAGGTTGGAACGCGGCAGTTGCACTTCGGCGGCGATGTCGGCCATGGCGGTGCTGCCGAAACCTTTTTCGGCGAAGACTTTTTCGGCCCCCAGCAGAATTTTTTCGACGTTACTGCGACGAATCTCGATCTTGTGATTGCCCATGAGGGCTCCCTGGCAACAACGTTGATCAAGACTAGCATCCGCTCTGGATCGGGGCGACAGGGGAAAACGAAACTTCGTACGGTGGCCTTGCAGCTCGGTGACAGTCAACATTGATGGAGAAGTCATCGTATAACTTGTGATTGACATCCCCTTAAAGCCTCGCAAATAATCGCCGCCAATGTTGTACGACGACGTATGACAAAAAATAAAAACAACAAAAAACAAGGGAGCGTTATCGTGAGCAGACTCGCCCGCAATTCCTTCGCCAGCACCCCTCGCCCCACCTTCGTCCGTCGCCATACTCTCAGCCTGATCGGTTGCAGCAGCCTGGCCTTCCTCCTGCCCCTGACCAGCCAGGCCGAAGGTTTCGTCGATGACGCCAAGGCCACGCTGAACCTGCGTAACGCCTACATCAATCGCAACTTCACCAACCCGAACAATGCCCAGGGCAAGGCTGAAGAGTGGACGCAGAACTTCATCCTCGACGCCAAATCCGGGTTCACTCAGGGCCCCGTCGGTTTCGGCGTGGATGTACTCGGTATGTACTCGCAGAAACTCGACGGCGGTAAGGGCACGGGTGGCACGCAGTTGCTGCCGATCCATGATGACGGCCGCCCCGCCGATAATTTCGGCCGTCTGGGTGTGGCGCTGAAAGCCAAGGTGTCGAAAACCGAATTGAAGGTCGGGGAATGGATGCCGGTGCTGCCGATCCTGCGCTCCGATGATGGTCGCTCGCTGCCGCAAACCTTTCGCGGCGGCCAGGTCACCTCCACCGAACTCAGCGGCCTGACGCTCTATGGCGGCCAGTTTCGCGGCAACAGCCCGCGCAATGACGCGAGCATGGAAGACATGTCGATGAGCGGCAGAGGCGCGTTCACCTCCGACCGCTTCAACTTTGGTGGCGGCGAGTATGCGTTCAATGAAAAGCGTACTCAGGTCGGCGTGTGGTACGCGGAACTCAGCGACATTTATCAGCAGCAGTATTTCAACCTGAGCCATAGCCAGCCCATGGGTGACTGGACCCTGGGTGCCAACCTCGGTTACTTCATCGGCAAGGAAGACGGCAGCGCGCTGGCCGGCGACCTCGATAACAAAACCGCGTTCGCCCTGCTCTCGGCCAAATACGGCGGCAACACCTTCTATGTCGGCCTGCAAAAACTCAGCGGCGACAGCGCCTGGATGCGCGTCAACGGCACCAGCGGCGGCACGCTGGCCAACGACAGCTACAACGCCAGCTATGACAATGCCAAGGAACGCTCCTGGCAGGTGCGCCACGACTACAACTTCGTCGCCCTCGGCATCCCCGGCCTGACGCTGATGAACCGCTACATCAGCGGCGATAACGTGCACACCGGAGCGATCACCGATGGCAAGGAATGGGGCCGCGAATCGGAACTGGCCTACACCGTGCAAAGCGGTGCGCTGAAGAGCCTCAACGTCAAATGGCGCAACGCGACCATCCGCCGCGATTTCAGCACCAATGAATTCGATGAGAACAGGATCTTTATCAGTTACCCGATTTCGTTGTTGTAAGGCGGACACCTTTTCAGGTTGGCATAAATCCCATGTGGGAGCGGGCTTGCTCGCGAAGGCGATGTGTCAGGCGACACTAATGTTGACTGTGCCGCCGTCTTCGCGAGCAAGCCCGCTCCCACAGGTTCGGCACATTCATGAGGGATGAATGAACATGACCCTCCGTCAATTTCAACCAAAGTCGCGTTGACAAGCGCCGGAAAGCCTAACAATACTTCGACCAAGTCATACGACAACCTACAACAACCCAATAACGACAATTTACTGTTCAGGGATTTACATGACGACCACATCCCCATTCAATCGCCTGCTCCTGACCGGCGCCGCCGGTGGCCTCGGCAAAGTCCTGCGCGAACGCCTGCGACCTTACGCCAACGTCCTCCGTCTGTCGGACATCGCCGACATGGCGCCAGCCATTGATGATCGCGAAGAAGTCGTGCCGTGCGACCTCGCCAACAAGCAAGCGGTGCATCAACTGGTCGAAGGCGTGGACGCGATCCTGCACTTCGGCGGCGTGTCGGTGGAGCGTCCGTTCGAAGAGATCCTCGGCGCCAACATCTGCGGCGTGTTCCATATCTACGAAGCGGCCCGTCGCCATGGCGTGAAGCGGGTGATTTTCGCCAGTTCCAACCACGTCATCGGCTTTTACAAGCAGGACGAAACCCTCGACGCCCACTCCCCTCGCCGCCCGGACAGCTATTACGGCTTGTCCAAGTCCTACGGTGAAGACATGGCCAGTTTCTACTTCGATCGCTATGGCATCGAAACCGTCAGCATCCGCATCGGCTCCTCGTTCCCGGAACCACAGAACCGCCGAATGATGAGCACCTGGCTGAGCTTCGACGACATGACCCAACTGCTCGAACGCGCGTTGTACACCCCGAATGTCGGCCACACCGTGGTGTACGGCATGTCCGCCAACAAGAACGTCTGGTGGGACAACCGTTTCGCCGCACACCTGGGTTTTGCGCCACAGGACACGTCCGAAGTGTTCCGCGAAAAAATCGAAGCCCAACCAATGCCTGCCGAGGATGATCCGGCCCGGGTTTATCAGGGTGGTGTCTTTGTCGCGGCCGGGCCGTTCGGCGACTGAGCCTTCGCCAATCCCCACATAACAAAGCCAAGGGAATGCGTTGCCATGCAAGTCGAATTGATTGTCGATGCCCGCAATGCGGTCGGTGAAAGCCCGGTGTGGGTCCCCGAGGAAAACGCCCTGTACTGGGTCGATATTCCGGCCGGTGGATTACAGCGCTGGAATGCCGACAGCGGGCACGTTCACGCCTGGAAAGCCCCGCAAATGCTCGCCTGCATCGCTCGTCACAGCGCGGGTGGCTGGGTCGCCGGCATGGAAAGCGGATTCTTTCACCTGCACCCGCACAACGATGGCAGCCTCGACAGCGAACTGCTGGCCCGCGTCGATCACGCCCGCCCCGACATGCGTCTGAACGATGGCCGCTGTGATCGTCAGGGCCGTTTCTGGGCCGGCAGCATGGTGCAGAACATGGGCGCCAACGCCGCCGACGGCACGCTCTATCGCTACAGCGCCGGACAACCCGGGCCGCTCGACGCCCGGCTCAGCGGTTTCATCGTGCCCAACGGCCTGGGCTTCAGCCCGGACGGCAAGACCATGTACCTCTCGGATTCGCACCCGAATGTGCAGCAGATCTGGGCCTTCGATTACGACATCGACAGCGGCACGCCGTCCAACCGCCGGCTGTTCGTCGACATGCATCACTTCCTCGGCCGCCCCGACGGCGCGGCGGTGGATGCCGAAGGTTGCTACTGGATCTGCGCTAACGACGCCGGGCTGATTCACCGTTTCACCCCTGATGGCCGACTGGATCGTTCGCTCCCCGTGCCAGTGAAGAAACCGACTATGTGCGCTTTTGGTGGCAGCCAGCTCGATACGCTATTTGTGACCTCGATCCGTCCCGCTGACGACCATGACGAACAGTCGCTGGCCGGCGGCGTGTTTGCCCTCAACCCCGGCGTCAAAGGCTTGCCCGAGCCGGTGTTCAACGAATTGCTGTAACCCCTCTGCTGCATCGCTGTGCCTTGAATAAAAACAACAACAAGACTGGAGACACACCCCATGGATTTCAAACGCACCTTGCTCGCCGCCGCACTTCCCATCACTGCAGCACTCACCTTCACCCTCAGCAGCGCCGCCCAGGCGCTGGAAATCAAATTCGCCGACATTCACCCCGCCGGTTACCCGACCGTGGTCGCCGAAGAACAACTGGGTAAAACCCTGGTGGCCGACAGCAACGGCAAACTGACTTTCAAGATGTTCGCCGGCGGTGTGCTCGGTTCGGAAAAAGAGGTCATCGAACAGGCCCAGGTCGGCGCCATTCAGATGGCCCGGGTCAGCCTAGGCATCGTCGGGCCGGTGGTGCCGGACGTGAACGTGTTCAACATGCCGTTCGTGTTCCGCGACCAGGCGCACATGCGCAAAGTCATCGACGGTGAAGTCGGTGACGAAATCCTCGACAAGATCACCCACTCCGAATTCAACCTGGTCGCCCTGGCCTGGATGGACGGAGGCACGCGCAATATCTACACCAAGAAACCGGTTCGCAGCCTCGCCGACCTCAAAGGCATGAAGATCCGCGTGCAGGGCAACCCGATGTTCATCGACACCATCAATGCCATGGGCGGCAATGGCATCGCGATGGATACCGGCGAGATTTTCAGTGCCTTGCAGACCGGGGTGATCGACGGCGCGGAAAACAACCCGCCGACCCTGCTCGAACACAACCACTACCAGAACGCCAAGTTCTACAGCCTGACCGGGCACCTGATCCTGCCCGAGCCGATCGTGATGTCGAAAATCACCTGGGAAAAACTCAGCCCCGACCAGCAAGTGTTGGTGAAAAAAGCCGCCAAAGCCGCACAGGCCCAGGAACGCACACTGTGGGATGCGAAGTCCGCCAGCAGCGAAGAAAAACTCAAGGCCGCCGGCGTCGAGTTCATCACCGTCGACAAAAAACCTTTCTATGAAGCCACCGCTTCGGTCCGGGAAAAATACGGCGCGCCTTACGCCGACCTGATCAAGCGCATCGAAGCCGTTCAGTAACCCTCCCTGCATTCATGAAAGGCCCGGCACCGTTGACGAGTGAATCGTCAGCGGCGCCCGGTGACGGTGAAATCCGATGAAGAATTTGCTGCTGCGCATCAACGACAGGATTTACATGACCTGCATCTGGGTCGCCGGCCTGTCGGTCCTGGCTATTTCCCTGATCATTCCCTGGGGCGTCTTCGCCCGTTACATCCTCGGCACCGGTTCCAGTTGGCCGGAGCCCACCGCAATCTTGCTGATGATGGTCTTCACCTTCATCGGCGCCGCCGCCAGTTATCGTGCCGGTGCGCACATGGCCGTGGCCATGCTCACCGACCGCATGCCCCCCGAACTGCGCAAGACCATGAGCATTATTTCGCAACTGCTGATGGCGACCATTTGCCTGTTCATGGCCATCTGGGGCACCAAGCTCTGCATGTCCACCTGGAACCAGTTCATGAGCGCCTTGCCTACCCTGCGCGTGGGCATCACCTACATGCCGATCCCCGTAGGCGGTGTGCTGACGCTGATTTTCGTGCTGGAAAAACTCTTGCTCGGTGACCAGAGCAACCGTCGGGTCGTGCGTTTCGACCTGGTTGAAGAAAGCGAAGGTGCCGCCTAAATGGACGCTCTGATTCTGCTCGGCAGTTTTATCGCTTTGATCCTGATCGGCATGCCGGTCGCCTACGCCCTGGGGCTTTCTGCCTTGATCGGGGCGTGGTGGATCGACATCCCGTTCCAGGCGCTGATGATTCAGGTCGCGGGCGGCGTTAACAAATTCTCGTTGCTGGCGATTCCTTTCTTCGTGCTCGCCGGTGCGATCATGGCCGAGGGCGGCATGTCCCGCAGGCTGGTGGCTTTTGCCGGGGTGCTGGTGGGGTTCGTGCGCGGCGGCTTGTCGCTGGTGAACATCATGGCCTCGACCTTCTTTGGCGCGATTTCCGGGTCTTCAGTGGCAGACACGGCGTCGGTCGGTTCGGTGCTGATTCCGGAGATGGAGCGTCGCGGCTATCCGCGGGATTTCTCCACCGCCGTGACAGTCAGCGGTTCAGTACAAGCCCTGTTGACGCCACCCAGCCATAACTCAGTGCTGTACTCGCTGGCTGCCGGGGGGACCGTTTCGATCGCTTCGCTGTTCATGGCCGGCGTGGTGCCGGGCCTGCTGATGAGCGCGTGCCTGATGGTGCTGTGCCTGATCTTCGCCAGAAAGCGCAATTATCCCAAGGGCGAAGTCATTCCCCTCAAGCAGGCGCTGAAAATCTGCGGTGAAGCGATGTGGGGCATGATGGCGATGGTCATCATTCTCGGCGGGATTCTCTCGGGCATCTTCACCGCCACCGAATCGGCGGCGATCGCGGTGCTGTGGTCGTTCTTCATCACCATGTTCATCTACCGCGACTACAAATGGCGTGAGCTGCCCAAGCTGATGCACCGCACGGTGCGCACGATCTCGATCGTGATGATCCTGATCGGCTTCGCCGCCAGCTTCGGCTACATCATGACGCTGATGCAGATCCCGGCGAAGATCACCACGATGTTCCTGACCCTGTCGGACAACCGTTACGTGATCCTGATGTGCATCAACGTGATGCTGCTGTTGCTCGGCACGGTGATGGACATGGCGCCGCTGATCCTGATCCTCACGCCGATTCTGATGCCGGTGATTCTGGGCATTGGCGTGGACCCGGTGCAGTTCGGCATGATCATGCTGGTGAACCTGGGGATCGGATTGATCACGCCGCCAGTGGGCGCGGTGCTGTTTGTCGGCTCGGCGGTGGGCAAGGTCAGCATCGAAAGCACTGTGAAAGCGCTGCTGCCGTTCTATGGTGTGCTGTTCCTGGTGCTGATGGCCGTGACCTACATTCCCGCCATTTCGCTGTGGTTGCCGCATTTGGTGTTGTGACCCTTTATTTGTAGGAGCCAGGCTTGCCGGCGAAAGCGTTCTTGAGGACGCCTTCGCCGGCAAGCCTGGCTCCTACAAAAAGCTCCATTCATTCATGTCCCACAAACATTCATATCGCTGGTCAACATGACGCCAACACTCCTGGAACTCGAAGACGAACTCACCCGCCTCACCCTCGCCCCCGAACTCGGGGCGAGCATCGTCAACTGGACTGTGCGCAGCACCGGCCAGCCACTGTTGCGCCACAGTGACCAACACGCCTTGAACACCGGCCTGCCCGGCAAACTCGCCTGTTATCCCCTGGCGCCATGGTCGAACCGCATCGCCGAAGGTGGTTTCAACTGCCCGGATGGCTGGCTTGCGCTGACGCCCAACAGCCTCACCGATCCGCTGCCGATCCATGGCAGTGCCTGGCAACAGCCGTGGCAGATCGTCTCGCACACCCGCGATGAAATCGTCCTGCAACTCGACAGCACCACGCCCTTCGCTTATCGCGCAAGGCAACGTTTCCATCTGAGTGAGGGCCAGTTGAGCATCGATTTGCAGGTCACCCATCTGGCTGAACACGCCGCCTGGCATGGGCTCGGTTTACACCCCTACTTCCCGCGCACTGCAGACACTCGGTTGCAGACGCAGGCGCGAGAGGTCTGGTTGTGCGACGGCGCAAAACTGCCGACGCAACTCAGTTCGATTCCTGAGGAATGGGACTTCAGCCAGCCCCGGGCATTACCCGAAACGCTGGTGGACAACGGCTTTTGCGCATGGGATGGCTACTGCCTGATCAAGCAACCCGAGCTGGGTTATGAACTGGAATGCCAAGCCACCGGCAGCGACTACTATCTGCTCTACTGCCCCGTGGGCCTGGAGTTTTTCTGTATCGAACCGGTGAGCCATCCGGTCAACGCCCATCACTTGCCGGGCCGGCCAGGGTTGCGTTTGCTGGAGCAAGGGCAATCTGCCGAGCTGGGTTTCAGCCTGGGCTATCGCTACGCCAACAGCTGAGTCAGCACCGCGCGTAACTTGCCGGGCTTCACCGGTTTGTTCAGCAGCGGCGCGTCGAGTCGCTGCAGTGAGCGCCGACACTGGTCGGTGCGGTCGGCGGTGATGATCACCGCTGGAATCGCCTGGCTGAAATGCTCGCGCAAATGCCGAACCACTTCACAGCCCACCACGCCGTGATCCAGGTGATAATCCGCCAGAATCAATTCCGGCGCCTGTCCCTGCAATGCCACCAGCGCGGTGGCCTCGTCGGTGGCGATGACCACCTCGCAGCCCCACTGCCCAAGCAGCGCGCTCATGCTTTCAAGAATGCTGACTTCGTTATCCAGCACCAACAGCCGTCGGCCCGGCAATGGGTTGCCGGTACTCGGCAGCGGCGCGACCTGACTGATCGGCAGTGGGATCTCAAGGGAAATCGGCACTTCGATGCTGAACATCGAACCGCGCCCCGGCAGCGAATGAACCTGAATCCTGTAGTCGAGGATCTTGGCGATGCGTTCGACAATCGCCAGTCCCAGGCCCACGCCCTTGCGATCGGCGGCGCGCCCGACGTCCAGTTGGTTGAATTCGAGGAAGATCGAGTCAAGACGATCCGCAGGAATCCCGCGCCCGGTGTCCCAGACTTCGATACGCAGCGCATCGCCCCGGCGTCTTGCCCCCAGCAGAATGCAGCCTTCGTCGGTGTAGCGGCAGGCATTGCTGAGGAAGTTGCGCAAAATCCGCGTCATCAAGCGCAAGTCGGTATGAATGGCGTAATCGCCCATGTGCACCCGCAGGTTCAACCCGGCTGCCGCGGCCACCGACTGAAACTCCGAGACCAGTGGCGCGAGCAATTCGTCGAGGCGGTACAGGGCAATATCCGGCTTCACCGCGGCCTGATCGAGCCGGGAAATATCCAGCAGATCGGTGAGCAAATCTTCAGCCCCTTCCAGCGCCTGATGCGTGCGCTCCACCAGCACCTGTTCGACGTCGGGCAGTTTGCGCTCGCGCAAGGTCGAGATCAGCAAACGCGCGGCGTTGAGCGGTTGCAGCAAGTCGTGACTGGCGGCGGCGAGGTATTTGTCCTTGCTGCGATTGGCCGCTTCGGCGGCGTCACGGGCATCGCGCAAGGCTTCGGCGGCGTCCATCAACTCGTTGGTGCGCGCGGTGACCCGCT
Source organism: Pseudomonas sp. NPDC086112 (assembly GCF_044746425.1). Lineage (NCBI taxonomy): Bacteria > Pseudomonadati > Pseudomonadota > Gammaproteobacteria > Pseudomonadales > Pseudomonadaceae > Pseudomonas > Pseudomonas sp. NPDC086112. The sequence continues at coordinate 104,283 of NZ_JBIVCD010000005.1, forward strand.
GCTCCAGTTCGTCATTGAGTTGTTGCAGGCGCTGCTGAGCGAGTTTTCGTTCGGTGATGTCGGCGACAAAGCCCTCCACCAAACCTTCCTGATCCGGTTTGAGCAGCAGATTCATCAACACGTCGAGGACGCTGCCGTCCTTGCGCCGCAGTTGAGTTTCATAGCCCAGCAGGCTGCGCTCGCGCTGGAGGATTTCGCCGATGCTTTCCAGTTCTTGCGCCCCGCCGACGAACAACGTGCCCGCCAGGTCCGTCAGGGTAAACAGCACCTCCTGGGGGTTTTGATAGCCGAGCATCCGCGCCAGCGCCGGGTTGGCGGCGCGCATGCCCTCCAGCAGGCTGGCCTGGAAGATCCCGTGTACCGCGTTTTCGAACAGCCATTTGTAGCGGTTGCGTTCGGTTTCCAGTTCATCCAGGCGCGCGGCCAGTTCCGGGTAATGACTCTTGCGCGCCGAGTGGTTGCCTAAGCCGAGTAACCCGGCCAGCGCCCGTTGTTGCTCGTCAGAGGGCTTCGCCATAGACGACCTCGACGTCGCGCTGACTGGACTCGCGCGGGTTGGTCAGGATGCACGGGTCGTGCATGGCGTGTTGCGACAGGAACGGAATATCCGCGGTACTCACCCCATGCAGGCCGAGGGTTTCGTGGAAGCCGATGGCGTGCTTGAGGGCGATCAGGTGTTCGACCAGCCGCCCGCAAATCTGCCGGTGATTGAGGCCACGGCAATCAATACCGAAGGTCTCGGCGATCACCTTGAAGCGCTCCGGCGCCGAGCTGTAGTTGAACGCCACCACGTGTTCCACCAGCACCGCATTGCACAGGCCATGGGGCAGATCGAGGAAGCCGCCGAGGCTGTGGGACATGGCGTGCACCGCGCCAAGAATCGCGTTGGAGAACGCCAGACCGGCCTGCATGCTGCCGAGCATGATTTTCTCGCGCAGGGCGATGTCGCCGGGGTTGGCGATCATTTGCACCAGATTGCCGTTGATCAGCCGCATCGCCTCCAGCGCATGAGGGTCGGTGAGCGGCCCGTGACCGGTGGAGACAAAGGCTTCGATGGCATGGACCAACGCGTCGATGCCGGTACAGGCCGACAGGAACGGGTCCATGCTCAGGGTGGTTTCCGGGTCGATCAGCGACACGTCCGGTACCGCAGCCTTGCTGACGATGGAGAACTTCATGCGTTCTTGCTGATTGGAGATGATCACGAACTGCGACACATCGGCCGACGTGCCGGCGGTGGTCGGGATCAGGATCAGCGGCGGGCTGGGCATGCGCAACATGTCCACGCCCTCGAACTCGAGGATGTTGCGCCCGTGGGCGACGACAATGCCGATGCCCTTGCCGCAATCCATCGGGCTGCCGCCACCGATCGCCACGATCACATCGCAGTGATTCTCCCGGTACAGCTCGGCGCCGAGCATGACTTCTTCGATCCGCGGGTTGGGCGAAACGTCGCTATACAAAAAGAAATCAATGCCCTGGGCTTGCAGGCTGGCCTCGACATCGGCGACCCAACCGGCGGCAATCACACCGGGGTCGCTGACCACCAGCACTTTGCGGGCGCCGAAGGTCTTGGCGTAGTTACCGACGTTGTGCCGACAGCCGGCACCGAAGATGATTTCAGGCGAAACGAATTTACGCAGCTGGCTGAGATTCTGGCTCATTGGAAAGCCTGTTTTTATTGTTTTGAAAGGTAAAGACCACACTAAAGCATCCGGCTGCGAATGCAATCAGACCAATGGATAGCGAGCCGCGGTGTACTCGGATTTGTATCCACTGGAGATCAACTGTGGGAGCGGGCTTGCTCGAGAAAGCGGGGTGTCAGTCAATAGATGTGTTGAATGTAATGCCGCTTTCGCGAGCAAGCCCGCTCCCACAGGGGATTTGTGTCAGCTCACGATTCATCCGCGATAAATCAGCCGCGAAGCCTTTTCATTGCGCAAGGTCAGGTGCTCCATGCCCTGCCCCGGCGCGTCGGCTTCGTCCCGGGCCTTGAGAATAACGTCGTGGTGCGGCGACTTGCTGCACACCGGATCCGCGTTACTCGCATCACCCGTGAGCATGAACGCCTGGCAGCGGCAGCCGCCGAGGTCCTTGTGCTTTTCATCGCAGGAACGGCACGGCTCTTTCATCCAGTCATCGCCGCGAAAACGATTGAAGCCGAAGGAGTCGTTCCAGATGTGCGCGATGCTGTGCTCGCGCACGTTGGGAAACTGCACCGGCAGCTGGCGGGCGCTATGACAAGGCAATGCCGTGCCGTCCGGGGTGATGTCGAGAAACAGGTTGGCCCAGCCATTCATGCAGGTCTTGGGGCGTTCTTCGTAGTAATCCGGGGTGACGAAAATCAGCTTGCACGGGTGGCCCTCGGCCTCAAGCCGCTGGCGGTATTCATTGGTGATGCGCTCGGCGCGCTGCAACTGTTCGCGGGTCGGCAACAGGCCGACGCGGTTGAGTTCGGCCCAACCGTAGAACTGGCACGTCGCCAACTCGACGAAATCCGCCTCCAGCTCCAGGCACAGTTCGATGATCTGCGCGATCTGGTCGATGTTGTGCCGGTGGGTGACGAAGTTCAGCACCATCGGGTAGCCCTGGGCCTTCACCGCCCGAGCCATGGCCAGTTTCTGGGCGAAGGCCTTGCGCGAGCCGGCGAGCAGATTGTTCACTTGTTCGTCGGCGGCCTGAAAGCTGATCTGGATGTGGTCCAGCCCGGCGACTTTGAAGTCGCGGACCTTCTGTTCGGTCAGGCCGATGCCTGAGGTGATCAGGTTGGTGTAGTAACCCATGTCCCGCGCGGCCTTGATCAGCTCGGCGAGGTCTTGGCGCACCAACGGCTCGCCACCGGAAAAACCCAGTTGCGCAGCGCCCATCTCTCGCGCCTCGCGGAACACCCGAATCCATTCGTCTGTGCTCAACTCCTCGCCCTGTTGGGCGAAATCCAGCGGGTTGGAGCAATACGGGCATTGCAGCGGGCAGCGATAAGTCAGCTCCGCCAGCAACCACAGCGGTGGGCCGGGTTGCTGTTCAATCAGGCTCACAAGATGATCCCCCGGTGCCAGACCTGCTCCGTGGTGACGGTGTGATACGGCGGGCGATCCAGTTCGTAGGCCATGCTCATCGCGTCGAGCATGCTCCACAGCACATCGAGCTTGAACTGCAGAATCTCCAGCATACGTTGCTGGCCTTCGACCGTGACGTAATGCGCCAGGGTGATGCGCAAACCATGCTCGACATCGCGCCGCGCCTGGCTCAGACGCGTACGGAAATAGTCGTAGCCGGCCGGGTCGATCCATGGGTAATGGGTGGGCCAGGCGTCGAGCCGGGACTGGTGGATCTGTGGCGCGAACAGTTCGGTCAGCGAGCTGCTGGCCGCTTCTTGCCAGCACGCGCGACGGGCGAAATTGACGTAGGCGTCCACGGCGAAACGCACGCCCGGCAGCACCAGCTCTTGCGAAAGGATTTGTTCGCGATCCAGCCCCACGGCTTCGCCCAATCGTAGCCACGCTTCGATGCCGCCTTCACTGCCGGGGACGCCGTCGTGGTCGAGGATCCGTTGCAGCCATTCCCGACGCACGTCGCGGTCCGGGCAATTGGCGAGGATGGCGGCATCCTTGAGCGGGATGTTCACCTGGTAATAGAAGCGATTGGCGACCCAGCCCTGGATCTGCTCGCGGGTGGCGCGCCCGGCGTACATGGCTTGGTGGAATGGGTGGTGGATGTGGTAATAGGCACCCTTGGCGCGCAGGGCTGCTTCGAATTCGGTGGGGGTCATGGGGGTGTCGGTCATTGCGGTTCTCCGGATTTCGCGGTGTCTGGTCTGGCGCCTTCGCGGGCAAGCCTCGCTCCTACAAGGGTTCTGCGGTGTACACAAACCCCTGTAGGAGCGAGGCTTGCCCGCGAAGAGGCCATCCGCTACAGCTCAATACTCATGCCGTCATAGGCCACTTCAATCCCGCGCCGTTCCAGCAACGCCCGCTCGGCCGAGTCTTCATCGAGGATCGGGTTGGTGTTGTTGATGTGGATCAGCACCTTGCGCTGACGGCTAAAGCCCTCCAGCACGTCGAGCATGCCGCCGGGGCCGCTTTGTGGCAGGTGGCCCATTTCGCTGCCCAGGCTCTGGCCGACTTCGCACACGCGCATTTCATCGTCGCGCCACAGCGTGCCGTCCAGCAGCAGGCAGTCGGCGCGCTGCATCCAGCTCAATACCTCGGCATCAACTTGCCCCAGCCCCGGCGCATAGAAAACCGATGCACCGTTGCGCAGGTCTTCGATGAACAAGCCAATGGTGTCGCCCGGTTGAGGGTTGCCACGGCTGGGTGAATACGGAGGTGCATTGCTGACCAACGCAATCGCGCGAAATTGCAGGTGTGGGCAGGCAGCGATACTGAACGGTTCGCGATCCAGTTCGATGGGTTGCCACTGCAAGCCACCGTTCCAGTGTTTGAGCATGGTGAACAGGGGAAAGCCGCTGCTCAGGTCTTCGTGAACCCGCTCGGTGCACCAGACCGCATGCGGGCAGCCTTCGCGCAGGCTCAACAGCCCGGTGCAATGGTCGATCTGACTGTCCAGCAGGACGACACCGGCAATCGCCGTGTCACGCAAGCGTCGGGCCGGTTGCATCGCCGGGAAGCTCTCGAGTTGCGCGCGAATGTCCGGTGAAGCATTGCAGAGCACCCACTCCACACCGTCGTCACTCAGGGCAATGGACGACTGCGTGCGACGTTGCGCACGCAGGTTGCCGTTGCGCATCGCGGCGCATTGACGGCAGTTGCAGTTCCATTGCGGAAAACCACCGCCGGCGGCGGAACCGAGAACACGGATGTGCATGGGATGGCTCCTGAAGGCAGGCCCGGCCAACGCGACGGCTGACCGGGCGATCAATCAACGGTTGGCGAAATACATCGTCACTTCGAAGCCAATACGCAGATCGGTAAACGCGGGTTTATTCCACATGGGTCAATCCTCTTCTTGTGCCGGATGATTCCGGTAAGACCATTAATGCACGGGGGATGAGATGACCGAATGCTACTTTCGACGGAGTTGGCGGCGTGCGTTGGTAGGGGGTGTCGCGCGGTCTCAAGTACACGGAGAACCCATGTGGGAGCGGGCTTGCTCGCGAAAGCGGATTGTCAGTCAACATAATTGTTGAATATCAAGCCGCCTTCGCGAGCAAGCCCGCTCCCACATTGGGGTTGTGGTGTTCTTGCGGGTTAGAAGAACCCCAACGGATTGATGTCGTAGCTCACCAGCAGGTTTTTGGTCTGTTGGTAATGGTCGAGCATCATCTTGTGGTTCTCACGGCCGACACCGGATTTCTTGTAGCCACCGAACGCGGCGTGGGCCGGGTACAGGTGGTAGCAGTTGGTCCAGACGCGCCCGGCCTTGATCGCCCGGCCCATGCGGTAGGCGCGGTTGATGTCGCGGGTCCACAGGCCGGCGCCGAGGCCGAACTCGCTGTCGTTGGCAATCGCCAGGGCTTCGGCTTCGTCCTTGAAGGTGGTGATACCCACCACCGGGCCGAAGATTTCCTCCTGGAATACGCGCATTTTGTTGTGGCCCTTGAGCAGGGTCGGCTGGATGTAATAGCCGCTCGACAAGTCGCCTTCAAGACGCTCGGCCGCGCCGCCGGTGAGCAGTTCGGCACCCTCCTCCTGGGCGATCTTCAGGTACGAGAGGATCTTGTCGTATTGCTGCTCGGACGCCTGGGCGCCGACCATGGTTTCGGTGTCCAGCGGGTTGCCGCGCTTGATCTTGACGATCTTCTTCATCACCTCGGCCATGAACGGCTCGTAGATCGATTCCTGCACCAGCGCCCGGGAAGGACAGGTGCAGACTTCGCCCTGGTTGAAGAACGCCAGCACCAGGCCTTCGGCGGCTTTCTCGATGAACTGCGGCTCGGCGTTCATGATGTCTTCGAAGAAAATGTTCGGCGATTTGCCGCCCAGTTCAACGGTGCTTGGAATGATGTTCTCGGCGGCGCAATGCATGATGTGCGCACCGATCGGGGTGGAACCGGTGAAGGCGATTTTGGCGATGCGCTTGCTGGTGGCCAGCGCCTCACCGGCTTCGCGACCGAAGCCCTGGACGATGTTCAGCACGCCGGCCGGCAGCAAGTCGGCGATCAGCTCGGCGAACACCATGATCGACAGCGGCGTTTGTTCGGCGGGTTTGAGCACGATGCAGTTGCCGGCCGCCAGGGCCGGGGCGAGTTTCCAGGCGGCCATCAGCAGCGGGAAGTTCCACGGGATGATCTGCCCGACCACGCCCAGCGGTTCGTGGAAATGATAGGCGGTGGTCAGTTCGTTGATCTCGGCGGCGCCGCCTTCCTGAGCGCGGATGCAACCGGCGAAGTACCGGAAGTGGTCGGCAGCCAAAGGCACGTCGGCGTTGAGGGTTTCGCGCACGGCCTTGCCGTTGTCCCAGGTTTCGGTGACGGCGAGGATTTCCAGGTTCTGCTCGATGCGGTCGGCGATTTTCAGCAGCACCAGCGAGCGATCCTGCGCCGAGGTTTTGCCCCAGGCATCGGCGGCGGCATGGGCAGCGTCGAGGGCTTTTTCGATGTCGGCGGCGCTGGAGCGCGGGAACTCGGCAATCACTTCACCGGTGACCGGTGAGGTGTTGGTGAAGTACTCGCCGTTGATTGGGGCAACGAATTCGCCGCCGATGAAATTGCCGTAGCGCGGTTTGAAGGAAACGATAGCGCCGGCTGTTCCGGGTTGTGCGTAGATCATGGTGGGCCTCTGTCTGGGTCGATGCCTGTCGAGCCAACAGGCGATGAACCGATAGTAGAGAGCCCCGCCTGCCAGACGAATGCGCCGTTGGCAGGGGGATTCTCGTTATTTGGTAGTAGGTTTCACACAAACTAATGTGGGAGCGGGCTTGCTCGCGAAGGCGGTGTATCAGGCAATACATGTGCTGAATGTAAGGCCCTCTTCGCGAGCAAGCCCGCTCCCACAGGGGGTTAGTGTTTGGCTACGAGATCTTTAGGCAGCTTGAACGTCCAGAGCATGCCGCCCTGGTTGAAGTCCTTGACGCGCTTGGCCACTTCGCCGCCCCACAGTGGTACTGCGCCGCCCCAGCCGGAGAGCACGGAGACGTATTGTTCGCCGTCCATTTCCCAGGTGATGGGCGAGCCGAGCACGCCGGAACCGGTCTGGAATTCCCAGACTTTCTCGCCAGTCTTGGCATTGAATGCCTGCAGGAAACCTTCCGGCGTACCGGTGAACACCAGGTTGCCCTTGGTGGTCAGCACCCCGCCCCACAGCGGCGCGAAGTTCTTGTGGCGCCAGACTTCCTTGCCGGTTTTCGGGTCGATGGCGCGCAGCACGCCGATGTAGTCTTCATTCAACGGTTTGATAGTGAAACCGGCACCGAGGAACGCCGCGCCTTTCTTGTAGGCGATGCCTTCGTTCCAGATGTCCATGCCCCATTCGTTGGACGGCACATAGAACAGGCCGGTGTCGCGGTTGTAGGCCATCGGCATCCAGTTTTTCGCCCCCAGGAACGCTGGCGCGACGAACACCGAACTGCCTTTGGCCTCGGAGCCCGGCGCACCCGGACGGCTGGCGTCGTTGTAGATTGGCCGACCGTTTTTATCCAGGCCGCTGGCCCAGGTGATCTTGTCCACGAACGGGAAGCCACGGATGAATTTGCCGTTGGTGCGATCGAGCACGTAGAAGAAACCGTTACGGTCCGCCGTGGCTGCGGCTTTGATTTCCTTACCGCCTTCGTTGTAGTTGAACGACACCAATTCGTTCACGCCGTCATAGTCCCAACCGTCGTGGGGCGTGCTCTGGAAGTGCCATTTGATCGTGCCGTCATCCGGGTTCAGCGCCAGGCGCGACGACGAGTAGAGGTTGTCGCCAGGACGCAGGTGCGAGTTCCACGGCGCCGGGTTACCGGTGCCGAACAGCAGAAGGTTGGTTTCCGGGTCGTAGTAGCCGCCCAGCCAAGGGGCCGCGCCGCCGGTTTTCCATAGATCGCCCGGCCAGGTCTTGCCGGCTTCGCCGCCGGAGATGCCGTTCTCCACAGCCTTGCCGTCCTTGTAGACATAACCCATGTGGCCTTCGACGGTGGGACGAGTCCACAACAGGTCGCCGTTTTTCGGATCGTAGGCTTCGATCTTGCCCACCACCCCGAACTCGCCACCGGCCACACCGGTGATCAGTTTGCCGTTGATGACCAACGGCGCGGCGCTGATGGAATAGCCTTCCTTGTGGTCGGCGACTTTCTTGCTCCAGACGACCTTGCCGGTGTCCTTGTTCAGGGCCACGAGCTTGGCGTCGAGGGTGCCGAAAATCACCAGATCGCCATACAGCGCAACGCCACGGTTGATCACGTCGCAGCACGGACGAATGTCATCGGGCAGGCGCGCGTCGTATTGCCAGAGCTTGCGGCCGGTGCGTGCATCCACCGCGAACACCCGCGAGTAGGAGCCGGTCATGTACATCACGCCGTCCTTGATCATCGGCTGCGCTTGTTGACCGCGCTGTTTTTCCCCGCCGAACGAAAAGGCCCAGACCGGTCGCAGGTCCTTCACGTTGTCGACATTGAGGGTGTCCAGCGGGCTGTAGCGCTGACCCTGGACGCCCAGGCCGTTGGTGACGATCTGCTCCGGGTTCTTCGGGTCCTGGAGGATGTCTTGATCGGAGACTGCGGCCAATGCCTGGCCAGACAACAGCATGGCACTGAGCAGCATGCTCAAAACGAAAGGTTGGCGACGTGCGGGTTGGGTCATGACGGCTGCCTCTGCGGTTTTTGTTATACCCGGGAAATTTTCCCGGTCTGGTGCAGATTCTTGGGCGCCGCCGCCCTTGCAACAATTACCCGCAGTGCGGAGATTGCTAGTTCCTTAGTACCGGGTCGGTCGCGGATTTTGTGATCGACATCGGTCCCTGTGGGAGCGGGCTTGCTCGCGAAGGCGGTATGTCAGGCAACATCAGTGCTGAATGTGAATGCCTCTTCGCGAGCAAGCCCGCTCCCACAAGGGATCTTCGGCGCACACAACATCTGCGTTCACACCGCTCAAATGTGGGAGCGGGCTTGCTCGCGAAGGCGGTGTGTCAGGCAACATCAGTGCTGAATGTGAATGCCTCTTCGCGAGCAAGCCCGCTCCCACAAGGGATCTTCGGTGTACACAACATCTGTGCTCACACCGCTCCCACAGGGGATCTTCGGTGTACACAATATCTGCGTTCACACCGCTCAAATGTGGGAGCGGGCTTGCTCGCGAAGGCGGTGTGTCAGGCAACATCAGTGCTGGCCCGAATCCACCCGCCTCATCTGCCCCCGTTCGTAACGCGGGTACAAATGGCTGACGCTGCGGATCAGTTCATAGCGACTCAGGCTGATCCCGGCGAAACGCTCGGGGATGGGGCTGCGGATCATCTCGGCCATGTCGCTGCCATTGGCCGCGCCGTCGCGCATCAGCTGGTCCAGCCAGGTCAGGTAATCGTGCATCTGCTCGAACGGTTTTGTATCCGTGGCCACCGGCCCATGGCCGGGGACGATCAGTGTCCACGGCAATCCCTGCAGGGTCGCGATCTCGGCCAGCCACACCGACAGCCCCGGGCTGTTGGGCGTGGTCAGGGCGCGTTGATAAAACACCAGATCCCCGGCAAACAACACGCCGGTTTTCTGGTCGAGAATAGCCAGATCCGCGCCGGTGTGCCCACCCAGACTCAGTAGGCGCAAATCGTGGTTCCCAAAACTGTGCATGCCAGGCGTCAGCACCTGCGTCGGCAACACCACTTCGGTGCCGCGCATCCAGTCACCCACTAGCCGATACATGTTTTCAGCCATGGCATCACCCTGTTGCCGCAACAGTTCGGTGGTACCGGCCAAGGCGCCAATCGGCACGTCGGTGAAAGCCTGGTTGCCCAACACATGATCAGGATGGTGATGGGTCAGCAGCACCTGGATCACCGGCTTATCGGTGGTCGCCGCAATCGCGTTGCGCAGGGCCTCGCCATAGCGTTTCGACGGCCCGGTGTCGATGACCACCACACCCTTTTCCGTGACGATGAACGCGGTGTTGACGATGTTGCCGCCGTTGCTCTTGGCGAAGTTGTCGGTACTGCCTTCCAGCAGCCAGGTGCCTTCGGCGATCTGCCGGGGCTTGAGTGCGTAATCGGGATCGGCCAGGGTCGGCAGGCTCAGACTGATGAACAACAGCAGCATCCAGCGCATCACTCGCTCCTTGGGTCAGGGTATGGCCGCATCGAATTGATTGCCGCTGTTGTCGCGCAACACCAGACGCGTCTGCCCTGCTCCTTCGATGTCAAAGGCCAGATTGGGGTTTTCGCTGACCGCCGGGAACAACTCCAGACGCGCCAGCAATTGATCGTTTTGATCGCGCAGCTCGGCCTGGTTGATGAAAAACTCCGGGATGCCGCTGACCATGCCGTTGTCCATCGGATGCGCCACCTGCAAACGCACGCGACTGAACTCGCCCCGGGGATAACGGCCACCCAGCACTTCGCCGATGCGTTCCTCCCAACCCGGTTGCGTGCGCACCACGCTTGGCGCCGTACAACCGCCGCCCGCCGCATCGATCAGGGTCGAGCCGACATGCCACAGCCCATCGCGGGTCAATACCGCCGCACGCAACGGCGTGGCTTGTTCAACGCGGATGCGGATCGACAGCCATGGCAGCACACCGGTCAAGGGTTCGAAGTCGACGATTTTCGGCAGCGGATTGAGTTCGGCCCAGGCGAGGATGCGCACCACTTCGCCCTTGAACGCCCGGGCGTCGATTTCCAGCGGCACTTGTCGGGCGTCTTCGGCAAATGGCGGCGCGAGCAACTTGACCCGCTCGTCGAACACGAACGGTGCGTCGCCGAGCATCTGCTTGTGATAGAACCCCCACATCACCGACGGCACCGGGTCTTTACCCGGCTCGACATCCGCCGCGTTCGCGGCCAAGGGTAACCAGCAGGCCAACAGACAACTCGCTCGCCAGTTCACTATTGATACATCTCGGGCACGTCATACCGCAGGCCGTAACGGGCATAAATGGCTTTCACCGAGCCCTCACGAATCAACGCTTCCAGCGCCTCTTCCACGGCGTAGGCCAGTTGCCGATTGCTTTCATGCACCGCCATGCCGATCTCCCAAAGCTGTTTGCCCATGTTCGGGTAGGCGTTTTCCGCCAGCGCCACTTGCGGGTCGGCGGCCTGATGAACTTGCCAGTCGATCTCGCCGCGCATGGCCATTACCGCGTCGACTTCACCAGCCTTCATCGCGGAAAAGGCCTGGGGCACGCCCGGGTAGTGATGGGTCTTGGCGGCGAGCATGCCGTTGAACACCGAGGTCAGGTAAAACGACGGCACGCTGTCGACTTCGACGCCGATCGGGTGTTGCTGGAACACCGCGACGCTGGCCACTGAGTCCAATCGACGACGGTCATAAGCCACTTGCCATTGTTCGGTCTGGTACGGCCCGAACATCACCACATGGCCGTTTTCCAGCTCACCCAGTTCATTGCGTTTCTGTGCGTAATCGCGATCGTAGGGCACGCGCATCATCAGGTCGGCCAGTTGCTGATTGTGCAACTGGCTGGCCCGCCAGATGTAATCGCGCAGGTCGTCGTCGAGCTTTTCTCCGGCGGGTGCCCAAATCAGTTTCAGGCGTACCCCCATGGCCTTGGCCAGCGCCTGGGCGAGTTCAACATCGACCCCGCGAGCCTGACCAGCGTCTTCAAAGCTGTAGGGCGCGAAGTCCTTGTACACCGCGACTTTCAGCTCGGCGGCGGCGATCATTTCGTCATAGGTACGGACCTGCGCCTGCGCTGCCTGGCAACACAGCCACACAGCGCTGATCAACACCGCGAGCAAACGCATGGGTCACTCCTCGACATGCACGCTGTCCAGGTAGGTGCGTACCGCCCACAAGGCTTCCTGACTCAGGTAGTCGGCCATCTTCGGCATGTACACCCGGCCGTCACGCACGGCGCCATGGCGCACACGTTCGACGAACCATTCATCACCGGCCTCGCCGACGTCGAGCATGCGCAAGTCGGGAGCGATGCCGCCGGACTTGGCTTCCAGGCCATGACAGGCCGCGCAGTTCTGGTTGTAGGCCGAAGAGCCGATTTGCACGGCTTTTTCGCGTTCCGGGGAGGAACGGTAAGGGTTCGCCGCCGCCCAACCATCGGCATCGACCTGCACACCGGCATCCTTGATCGGGGTCAGTCCCTGGGTTTCGACGGCTTGGGGGACCACGTTGCCGTGGGCCCAGACGGAACCTGCGTTGATGAAACCGGCCAGCAGTCCGGCAACGAGCAAGGCGCTGCGTTTTGTTGTCATTGTTCTGCCCTCAAGATTGCACGCAAAACCTCTTTGAAGAGGCTATGGCACCCATCTTAGGAACGGCTTTGCGCCAACCCCATGCTGCTTTGGTGGCCGCGGCCTACTCCCTTGGTAGTAGGGCTTGTGGCGCAGGCCCAACCAATACGGGGCGGGCGCCGTGCAGCTTGTCGATGCCGATCAGGGTCAGGATCAGCAAAAACGGCAGGAGCAGTGCTTTGAGAATTCGCATGGTCAATCTCCCCCCTTGAGTGATGGCCGTTGCAATCCATGCTAAAACCGCGCCGCCCGGGGTGAGTTACTACCTTGGTACTGGCCCATCGGTACTTTCTGCATATTTCCCCGCCCGTCCAGGGTTCCTATGCTGACGCTACCTGTGATGGAGTGCCTTTATGCGCCAGCTCGCCCCTTACGCCTTGATCTACCTGTTGGCGATTGCCTGCGCCGCCGGGGTGGCGACCCAGACTCAGGCGGCGGATGCACCGCTGCAAGTGCAGATCGGCTACCTCGGTTATCGCCCCGATCCCGGCCCGTTGCTGTCGAATGTCATTCCCGAACCGACCGATGCCGGCCTGCGCGGCGCCGAACTGGCGATCACCGACAGCAACAGTACCGGGCGCTTTCTCAACCACAGCTACAGCCTGGTCAGCGCCAGCGTCGACAATCCGGATGCGCTGATCGAAGCGGCCAAAGCCCAATACGAACAAGGCCTGCGCCTGTTTGTGGTGAATGCACCGGCGCAGACCCTGCGCCGACTCAGCGCCGTGCTACCCGATAGCTTGCTGTTCAATGCCGGCAGCGCGGATGACAGCCTGCGCAGCACCGATTGCTTGCCGAACGTGCTGCACAGCCTGCCAAGCCGCGCGATGCTGGCCGATGCGCTGGCGCAATTTCTGGTGCTGCGCAAATGGCAGCGGGCGCTGCTGATCGTCGGCCCGACCGCGGACGATCAAGCCTATGCCGCCGCCCTGCGCCGGGCGGCCAAACGCTTCGGCCTGCAACTGGTGGCGGAGAAAGCCTGGAGCTTTGATAACGATCAGCGGCGCAGCGCCCAGGCCGACATGCCGCTGTTCACCCAGACCGCCGAGTACGACGTGGTGCTGGTGGCCGATGAACGCGGCGACTTCGGCGAGTACGTGCCCTACCAGACCTGGTATCCACGGCCGGTCGCCGGCACCCAGGGCCTGACCCCGGTGGGCTGGCACAAGACCGTGGAAACCTACGGCGCCGCGCAGTTGCAGAAACGCTTCGAAGCCGTGGCCGGGCGCTGGATGAACGACCGGGATTTCGCCGCGTGGATTGCCGTACGCAGCATCGCCAGTGCGGTGGGCAAACTGCGTCAGGCTGATGCCATGGCGATTCGTACGCTTGAGATCAGCGATCAATTGCCGCTGGACGGCTTCAAGGGTCGCAAGCTCAGTTATCGGCCGTGGAACGGTCAGTTGCGCCAGCCGATCCCCATCGTGCAACCCCGGGCGCTGGTCAGCACCTCGCCGCAAGACGGTTTCCTGCACCCCGTCAACGAAATGGACAGCCTGGGTTACGACAAAGCCGAGGTCCGCTGCCGCTTTCTCTGATCCTTTTTTTTCGACAACAACAATAAGGAATCTGCCATGCGCCGCACCCTGCTTTCCTGTGCCCTGCTTTCCTGGGCCCTGCTGCTCGCCGCCGGGCACGCCGCTGCCAGCACCGCCTGGGTCTCCAACGAAAAGGACAACAGCCTGAGCCTGATCGATATGCAGACCCTGCAAGTCACCGAGACCCTGCCCGTCGGCCAGCGCCCGCGCGGCCTGTTGCTGTCCCACGACAACACGCTGCTGTACATCTGCGCCAGTGATTCGGATCGGGTCCAGGTGATGGACATCGCCACGCGCAAGATCATCAAGGAACTGCCCTCCGGCAAAGACCCCGAGCAATTCGCCCTGCACCCCAACAATCGCTGGCTGTACGTCTCCAACGAGGACGATGCGCTGGTGACGGTGATCGACACCGAAACCTCCAAAGTACTCGGGCAGATCAACGTCGGCGTCGAGCCCGAAGGCATGGCCGTCAGCCCCGACGGCAAGTGGGCGGTGAACACCAGTGAAACCACTAACATGCTGCACTGGATCGACACCAGCACTCAGACCCTGGCCGACAACACCCTGGTCGATCAGCGGCCGCGTTTCGTCGAATTCAATCCCGATGGCTCGCAGCTCTGGGCCTCGGCGGAAATCGGCGGCACGGTGACGATTCTCGACGTCGCCAGCCGCAAGGTACTCAAGACCCTGACCTTCCAGATCAAAGGCGTGCACCCGGACAAAGTCCAGCCGGTGGGGATCAAACTCAGCGCCGACGGCAAGTACGGTTTCGTCGCCCTCGGCCCGGCCAATCATGTGGCGGTGATCGACGCCAAGACCTTCGAGATCCTTGATTACCTGTTGGTGGGCCGACGGGTCTGGCAGATGTCGTTTACCCCGGATCAACGGCAATTGCTGGCCACCAATGGCGTCAGCGGCGACGTATCGGTGATCGATGTCGACAGCCTCAAGGTCACTAAATCGGTGAAAGTCGGGCGCTATCCGTGGGGCGTGGTGGTGACACCATGAACGCCCTTGAAGTCAGCGACCTGAGTTTCGCTTACGGCGCGCGCGAGGCCTTGCGTCAGGTGAGTTTCAATCTGGCAGCGGGGCGTTTTGCGGCGCTGTTGGGACCGAACGGCGCGGGCAAGTCGACGCTGATTGCGCTGCTCACCCGCCTTTATGATGTGCAGCGCGGTGATATTCGGGTCGGCGGCTGCTCCTTGCGCACCTCGGCACGTCCGGCGCTCAAGCAATTGGGTGTGGTGTTTCAGCAAAGCACTTTGGATCTGGACCTCAGTGTTGAGCAAAACCTGCGTTATCACGCCGCGCTGCATGGCCTGTCCCGGCGCCAGACCAACCTGCGAGTCGACGCCGAACTGGCACGCCAGGCCCTGACCGAGCGCCGTCGCGAACGGGTACGCGAGCTCAATGGCGGCCATCGCCGCCGGGTGGAAATCGCCCGTGCGTTGTTGCACGAGCCAAGCCTGTTGCTGCTCGACGAGGCCAGCGTCGGCCTCGATCCGGCCAGTCGCCTGGCGCTCAACCAACACATCCGCAGCCTGTGCCGCGAGCACACCATCAGCGTGCTCTGGACCACTCATTTGCTGGATGAAGTGCAGCCCAGGGACGACTTGCTGATTCTGCACCAAGGGCGGTTGGTGGCCAGCGGACAGGCTGAGGCGTTGAGCCTGGAACATGGCGGCGACCTCGGTTCGGCCTTCACTCGACTGACGACTTCAGGAGCCGCCCAATGAACGCCTACTGGCAATGTTTCAGCGGTATCGTACTGCGCGAATGGCTGCGTTTTGTGTTGCAGCGCACGCGGTTTCTCAGCGCTTTGGTGCGGCCGTTGTTGTGGCTGCTGGTGTTCGCTGCCGGTTTTCGCGCGGCACTCGGCATCGCCATCATCGAGCCCTACGACACCTACATTCCCTATGAGGTTTACATCATCCCGGGCCTGGCCTGCATGATCCTGTTGTTCAACGGCATGCAAGGTTCGCTGTCGATGGTCTACGACCGGGAGATGGGCAGCATGCGCGTGCTGCTGACCAGCCCCCTGCCCCGGACCTTCCTGCTGTGCAGCAAATTGCTGGCGACGTCGCTGATTTCACTGTTGCAGGTGTATGCCTTTCTGGCGATTGCCTGGCTGTACGGTGTGCAACCGCCGGCCATGGGTTTGTTGCTGGCCTTGCCGGCATTGCTGCTGGTGGCGTTGATGCTCAGCGCGCTGGGCCTGTTGCTGTCCAACGCCATCCGCCAGTTGGAGAACTTTGCCGGGGTGATGAACTTCGTGATCTTCCCGCTGTTTTTCCTGTCGTCGGCGCTGTATCCGCTGTGGAAAATGCGCGAGTCCAGCGAGTGGTTGTATTGGCTGTGCGCCTTGAACCCGTTCACCCATGCAGTGGAACTGGTGCGGTTTGCGCTGTATGAACGCTTCAACCTGGTGGCGCTGGCGGTATGTACGGGGCTGACACTGATATTCACTCTGCTCGCCGTACTCACCTTCAACCCCCAGCATGCGGCCCTGCGCAAAACCAACTGACAACACAATTCCCCCTGTGGGAGCGGGCTTGCTCGCGAAGAGGCCAGTACATTCAACATCTCTGTCGACTGGCACACCGCTTTCGCGAGCAAGCCCGCTCCCACAGTTGATCTGGTGTTCACAGATTTTGTGTTCACACACTATTCAGTGTGGGAGCAAACCTTGCGCAAAACCAACTGACAACACATTCCCCTGTGGGAGCGGGCTTGCTCGCGAAGAGGCCAGTACATTCAACATCTCTGTCGACCGGCACACCGCTTTCGCGAGCAAGCCCGCTCCCACATTGGATCTTCATTGAACACAGCATTGGTGTACGACGCGGGTCCCATAAAACCAGACAAATTACTACTTTAGTACTGGTTTACCTGTCTATCGTCGCATTCACAACGCACCGCTACTGGCATGTAATGGGTTCATAACTATAAGGACTGAACCCCATGCCGCGTGCACAACGTGTTCTGCTGTGCCCTTCTCTCGCCGCACTGTCGTTGAGCCTGTTGCTGGGCGTTGCGAAGGCTGAAACAGCGCTGTTCTCCGCCGAAGGTTATCGCATCGGTCTATACCGCAGCCCAACCCCGACTCAGCTTCAGGGCGCGAGTATCATCGACACGCCTGCCCTGCAAAACCTGCTCAAGCAGACGCCCCATCCGCTGCTGATCGATGTCTACCGCCGGCAATGGCTGCAAGGCCGTTTCATCGAAGATGAGGCCCATGAAAACCTGCCCGGCAGCCATTGGCTGGCCAATACCGGTGACGGTGACCTGACGCCCCCGTGGCAGGATTATTTCGCGCGCCACCTGCAGCAATTGACGGCGGGCGACCTGACGCGACCGTTGGTCTTTTACTGCCGCTCCGATTGCTGGTTGAGCTGGAACGCGGTGAAACGCGCCGCGTCCATGGGCTATAAAACACTGTATTGGTACCGCGACGGACTGGATGCCTGGCAAGCGGCAAATCTGCCCGTGACGCAGGCAAAGCCCGAGCCCTTTCCCTGACGTGAGCGCTGCGTGTTGTTGCCACACCCGAATCAAAAATAATGAGGTGAAAGGCCATGTACAAAATTCTGATTGCCGACGATCACCCGCTGTTTCGCGAAGCCATTCATAACGTCATCAGCGACGGTTTCCCCGGCAGCGAGGTCATGGAAACCGCCGACCTCGACAGTGCCCTGGCCCTGACCCAGGAACACGACGACCTGGACCTGATCCTGCTGGACCTGAACATGCCCGGCATGCACGGCCTCAATGGCCTGATCAACCTGCGCAACGAGGCGCCAACCATTCCGGTAGTGATCGTTTCGGCCGAACAGGACAAGCAAATCGTGCTGCAAGCCATCACCTATGGCGCGGTGGGCTTCATCACCAAGTCCTCGCCTCGGGTGCAGATGACCGAAGCCATCCAGCAGATTCTCAACGGCAATGTGTACCTGCCGCCGGACATCATCCGCACGCAGAAAAGCGGCACTCATCGCCGGATGAATGACACCCCGAGCTTCCCGCCCGAATTGCTCCAGGCACTGACCCGCAAACAACTGCTGGTGCTTGAGCGCATGACCAAGGGCGAATCGAACAAACAGATCGCCTACACCCTGGAAATCGCCGAAACCACGGTCAAGGCCCACGTCTCGGCGATATTGCGCAAACTCAATGTGCACAATCGGGTGCAGGCGATTTTGAGTGCCGGGGATATTGATTTCGGGTCGTATTTACGGCGCTGAGACTCACAATCGATCGTTCCCACGCTCCGCGTGGGAATGCAGCCCGGGACGCTCCGCGTCCCAAGAGCGGACGCAGAGCGTCCATTGAGGCATTCCCACGCAGAGCGTGGGAACGATCAGACGATCACCTCAAGGCCGACCAAGCAAATGACTCATCGCCGTCTTGAGTTTCATCGGCCGCACCGGTTTGTGCATCAGGGTGTGGCCCAGTTCGCGGATCTGCTGTTTGAGTTCGTTGCTGTAGTTGGCGGTGATCATCATTGCCGGGATCGCTGAAGCGCGACGGGCGTTGATGCGGGCCACGGCGTCGACACCATTCTTCTCGTCATCCAGGTGATAGTCGGCGATCAGCAGGTCGGCTTCGTCGTGATAATTATCCACTTGCCGCGCCAGGTCCTCTTCCGACAGCGCCGTGATCACCCGGCAGCCCCAACCTTCGAGCAAGGTGCGCATCCCCGCGCAAATCGCCGCGTCGTTGTCCAGCACCCACACCCGTGCACCGCGTAGGCGCTCGAGCATCGGTTCGCTCATCAGCAGGTTCGGCAACGCCTTGGGCGCCGTGGCACTCAACGGCACTTCGACGGAAAACATCGAGCCCTTGCCCGGCCACGAACGCACATGAATCCTGTGGCCGAGAATGCGCGCGATTTTCTCGACGATCGCCAGGCCCAGCCCCAAGCCGCGATCCTGATCGGGACGCTGCACGTCACCGCGTTTGAACTCCTGAAAAATCTCCTCCAGACGGTTTTCGGCAATGCCCATGCCGCTGTCCCAGACTTCGATGGTCAGCCGCTGGTGATGACGTCGGCAACCAAGCACCACGCGCCCGCTGTAGGTGTAGCGAATGGCATTGCTCAGCAGATTACGCAGAATCCGCGCGAGCAACTGAATGTCGCTGCGCACCAACGCCGAACAGGGGATGAAATGCAGCTCGAGGCCTTCGCTGCGGGCCACTTGGGTGTATTCCGCGGCGAGGTTTTCCAGCAATTCGCTGAGGGCGAATGGCGCAATGTCGGCCTTGATCACCCCGGCATCGAGTTTGGAAATGTCCACCAGCGTGCCCAGCAGGTTTTCCACGTCTTCCAGGGAATTGCTCACGTTGCGCACCAGAGTCTCGTTGGCCACCGGCTCCCGGCGCTCCAGCAAGGCACTGGTAAACAACCGCGCGGCATTCAGCGGTTGCAGCAGATCGTGGCTGACCGCCGCAAGAAACTTGGTCTTCGACAGGTTGGCCTGCTCGGCCTCGAGCTTGGCCTCGCGCAAGCGTGACTCCACCCGGCGGCGTTCTTCGATTTCGCGCAGTAATTGGTCATTGAGGGTGGTCAGTTCGGTGGTGCGTTCACGCACCCGCAATTCAAGGTTCTGATAGGCCTGATGCAGCGCTTCGGCGGTACGGCGGCGCTCGGTGATGTCGCGGATCAACACGAAAATCCCCACCACTTCCCCGGTGGCCAGGCGATTGGGCACGTAGGAGCGCAGCATGTAGCGCTCCTGATTGTTGATATTGGTTTCGGCAAACTCGAACGTCACGCTCTCGCCGGCCAGGGCCCGGGCCACGTAGGCTTCCAGGCGTTGGTAATGCTGTTCACTGTGAACTTCGCGCAGGCTCTGCCCGAGCATCACGCCCCGGGGCCAGCAGTACCATTCTTCGTAGACTTTGTTGGTGAATTCATAGACCAGATCGGCATTCAAGTAAGCGATCAGCGCCGGCACATGGTCGGTGATCAGGCGAATCCATCGCTCGCTTTCGCTGAGCGCTTCGGCGTGCTGGTAGCGTTCGGTGATGTCGGTGAAGGTGTTGACGAAACCGCCGGTAGGCAACGGATGGGTGCGGATTTCCAGCACCCGGCCATCGTAGAGGCGCTGCTCGCATTCCTGCACGTGCCGCCCGTTCGGGTCGCGACTGGCCGGGGTCAGCAGGTTCAGTTCGCTGTCGGCAATCACTTCGGCGAACGGTCGATGAGCCGCCACCGGGGCCAGGCCGCTGAGTTCCAGGAAGCGCCGGTTCCACAGTTCCAGAATGCCCTCGGCGTTGACCATCGCCACGCCTTGGGACAGGTTGTCGACCGCCCGTTGTAACAAGTGCGACTTCTGCGCCACCGCCTGCTCGCGGCGCAGGGTTTCGCTGAGTTTGACGTCGGTAATGTCGGTGAACAGGATCACCCGCCCGCCTTCCTGAGTCGGCCGTTCGCTGACTTGCAGCCAGCGGCCGTTGTGCAGGCGATAGAGCAGGTTTTCGTCGGCATGCCCGCGGGGTTCTTCGCTGAACAGTCCGGTCGCGGTCATCAACCGTTTGACCTCGCGCAGGCGCATGCCGGCGTTGATCCGCACCCGACTGTTGCCCCAGAACGCCTTGAAGCGGCTGTTGAACAACACGATCCGCTGCTCGGCATCGAACAATACAAAGGCGTCGGAAATACTTTCGATGGCGTCGATCAAGTGTTGATGGGCGGTTTCGGCCCGCAGCCGTGCCTCACTGAGCAAATGATTGCCGGCCTTGAGTTCGGCCATGGCCTGGTTCAGGGCATCGGTGCGCTCACGCACCTGTTCGGCCAGCACCACCGAATGCTGGAACGCCGCGTAGGGGTCGTTGCCCCGGGTGATGCCGGATTCGATGCGCTCGATCAGCGCGCCATTGATGCGCTGCAGTTTGTGGTTTTCGTGGCGCAGGCTGGCGATCTGCGCCTGCAGGTCAGCGCTGTCCAGGGGAGCGGCCTCGGGCAATGGCAACCCCGGTGAAGGTCTGGTTGATGTGCATGCCATTGAACTGTTCTCCGTAGGTGTTGAAACCCATCACCCGCTGCTCCCGCAGAAACGCGCCGATCTGCTCGAGATTGCCGCCGTCTTCCAGTTCCAGACGCCTGAGAAAACAGTCGCAGCCGATGGTCAGCAACAGGTCCCCGAGACGCTCCTGCAAACCATCGAACAGGCTTTGCAGATTTGGCAGCATGGGGCCGGGGGTCATGACGGTGAGGACGATGCCGTTTTCCACCGCGCAATAGAAACTCAGGCTCAGGTCCGGATGAACCTGCTGGATCGCCCGCACGTAATACTGATCGTTGATTCGCACCGCCAACGGGTGCGCGGCAAAGATCCGATAGTCGAGGTCGGCCACGGCTACGCCGATGTGCCGGGCGTATTCCTCGGCGGCGGGTTCGGCATTCAGTTCGAACACCCGGCGCGAGGTGCTGTCGGCAGCGGTAACCACCAGTTTCTCGGCCCTGGGCAGGATGTGGTGGGTGGTGAAGACTTCGAAGTCCAGCCAGGTATTGACCAGCACCACCACCGCCGCGCCGCTGTGAAACTCGCCGCCGAAATACACGTGGGTGTGGGTCAGGTAGTTGTCGTCGCCGGCCGATCCGCCGAAATGCGGAATGTCGCCCAACGCCGCGCTCAAGGCCGCCAGAACCATTTCTTCACGGCTGGACAAGCCATCGAGCAGGGTCAGGGCAAAGCTGTTGCCCTTGATCGGTGCCAGGGTGTTGCTGCGACAGCCGCTGACCAGTCGCTCGACCATTTGCTGGGCATCGATCAGGCTGAAATGCTCCATCTCGTCGATCAGTTCGGTGGAGATGGAAAAGTGCCGATGATCGAAGCCCACCGCCGTCACGCAGCTGCGGCCATAGCCTTGGGGGGTGATCTCCCCGGCACTGGTGCAGCCCACCAGACGAATGCCGCCGAAGCTCTGTTGCAACGCCTGCCCCAGCGCCTGCAAGTCGTACTCGGCGGAACAGAAGAACAGCACGAAACCCAAGTGCGGGTGCAAGAGTTGTCGCGCCAGATCCTGAGCCGCTTGCTGGGCATCGGTGGCCTGGGACATGCCACTGACCACACCGTCGTTCTGAACCTGCTCCATCCTCGCCCCTCGCCGGTGCGCCTGTATGAGGCACGAGTGTACGAAGCCTGCGGGGGGCGGCGAATGCTACTTGGGTAGTGGGTGGGTGGTTCGATGGGATGAGAGCCGGATGGCATCTGCAAAACAGCACATTCCCCCGTAGGAGCGAGGCTTGCCCGCGAAGAGGCCGTCACATTCAACATTAATGTCGACTGACACACCGCTTTCGCGGGCAAGCCTCGCTCCTACAAAGGATTTGCGTTACCAGGTCAACACCGCCCCCACCGCAAACGTATCGGTGTCTTCATTCTGGGCCGAGGTGTCGTGGCCATTGATTTCGAACTGGTTGTACTCGGCCACCAGCTTCAGGTTGTCGTTGACGTCATGGAACAGTGCAATGCCGCGGGTCTCGTAATCGGCACCGCTGCCGACCACGCCGTTGCCGTCGTCCTCGGTCTTGCCGTAAGACAGGGCCAAGCGGTTCTTGCCCAGTTTGTAGGAGCCCTGCAACAGGTAACCATCGCTGTCGACATTGCGCAGGGTCGGTTCGCCGGCGTTGTTGGTGAAGAACGGGTTGATGCCCTTGGCCTGGAAGCCGGAGCCGGTCAGCGACAGCCCGCCCATCTTCGCCTGCACGCCGTAGCCGACGCCTTTGGAGGTGACGGACTCGACGCTGGAATCGGTGTTGTCCGAAGTCTGGTAGCTTCCGTTGAGCCAGCTGTAAATCTTCGCCCCGCCGACGTCGAACTGATAGGTGATCTCGCTCTCGGTGCGCGGGTTCTCCTGATACGCCTTGCCCGTCGCGCTGCTGTCGTTGGTGTCGACCGGGTCCATGATCCCGACCGCTACCCGTAAGCCATCCATCACCGGGGTGCGATAGGTAATCTGCGACGTCGGGAACGGGTACGGGTAGCCGCTGCCGATGTTGCCGAACGACACCCCGCCGCCGTCCACCAGGCCCAACGTATCGCTGACCTGACCATAACCGGCGAGTAATTCGTCGAGCAGGATGTTGGAGCGGGCAAACAGGCCGAAGTCCTTACCGATCAGCACCTCGCCCCACTCTGGATTGGCTACCGTGCCATAGAACTGCCGCACGTCGATGGCGGTGTCGGTGCCGTTGGTTTCGCT
Organism: Pseudomonas sp. NPDC086112; assembly: GCF_044746425.1. Classification (NCBI taxonomy): domain Bacteria; kingdom Pseudomonadati; phylum Pseudomonadota; class Gammaproteobacteria; order Pseudomonadales; family Pseudomonadaceae; genus Pseudomonas; species Pseudomonas sp. NPDC086112. Next base: position 127,372 of record NZ_JBIVCD010000005.1, read on the forward strand.
GTCGTTGATGGTCACCCAGAACGAGGCGCGGGCGCCGAGCTTGAGGTCATCGACCTGCTTGCCCATGTTGAAGCCCAGGTAGTTGGGCAGAAATCCCATCTTCACCCGGGCCTGGCGCCGGTCGTACTGCTCGCCGGCCCGGTCCACGTCACTGTTCACGTAGAAGGCGTTGATGTAGCCATCCGTGGAGAACGTGGTCTGGTCCTTGTCGTACAGCATGATCTCGGCCTCGGCCATTGAGCTCAGGCCAAAGGACGACAGGCTGGCGATGAAGGCCGGCAAGAAACGATGCTTGAAGTTCTTATTGTTGTGCATGACGCGCTCCGCAACGGGGGACTTGATGTCGGAGGCGATTATCGAAAGTGGACCGGCGGCGTCATACGCTGCCTTGGGGGCGGTTGTGAGCTGCTTTGGACTGGCGGGTAGCGCGCGGCAAATTCGGCGTAAGACCGCTGGTCGGCAAGGCTCGGAACTTAGGGTGTAGGCCTATGCACCCCAGGTGCCGCTTTTTGTAGGAGCCAGGCTTGCCGGCGAAGGCGTCCTTCAGTCCGCCCTCGCCGACAAGCCCGGAGGCTATCGGTCAGAAACTCGCCCTGAACAGCATGTAAACGGCAATCACCACGCAGACGCTGGCGAAGCCGATCTGCAGCCCTCGGGCCGGCACCCGCGCGCAGAGTTTTCGACCGAGGATCATCCCGACGATGCTGGCAACAATGAACGCCCCGCCCAAACCATCGATCCGCACCCCGGCATGAAATGCGCCGATCACGCCGATCACCGAGATCAGGCTGATCACCATCAACGACGTGGCGACGATGCCGCGCATCTGCACATCGGTCAGTTGCTTGAACGCCGGCACAATCAGAAAGCCGCCACCGACCCCGAGCAGCCCCGAGACCACACCGGTCACCGCGCCGAGTGCCGCCAGGGTGGCGGTGCATTTGGCGGTCCAGGAAAAACGCCCGGTCTGCTGATCGAGCATGCAGTTCTTCTGGCCCCAGTTGGCGTGGCCGTGATCGCTCGGGCCATCGTCGGGCTTTTCCCGGCGCAGCATCCGCCAGGCCACCATGACCATCAGCAGACTGAACAGAACCATCAGGATCTTTTCCGGCAACTGATGGGCGAAGTAGATGCCCACCGGCGAAAATACCGCGCCCAGCAGTGCAATCAACAACGCGGCGCGATAGCGCACCAGGCCATGGCGCAAACCGTCGATCGCACCGATCGCCGCCGCACTGCCCACCGCGAACAAGGCGACGGGCGCCGCTTGGGTCATGGTCAAACCCAGCCCCAGCACCAGGGCCGGCACCGCAAGAATACCGCCACCAGCACCGGTCAAACCCAGCACCAGACCCATGACAACGCCGAAAAAACTGGCCAGCAACATAGGGTTCTCTCAGTCAACCTTGGACAGATGGGTCAGCCATTCACGGCCCTTGAGCAGGCCATTCCAGTAGAACCACGGCAGCAAGGTCGCCTTGAGGAACCAGGCTGAACGGCGCGCCACCGTCGGGTCGAGGGGAAAGGTCGGCAACAACTTACCGGCGTAACCGAACTCGGCGAGAATCACCTTGCCCTTCTCCACCGTCAGCGGGCAGGAACCGTAGCCGTCGTACTTGAGTGGCAACGGCTGTTGCTTGCGCAGGGCCAGCAGGTTTTGCGCCACCACCACGATCTGCTTGCGCGCGGCGGCGGCAGTTTTCGCGTTGCTGGTGGAACAGACATCGCCCAACGCGAACACATCCGCATAGCGCACGTGTTGCAGGCTGTGCGGGTTCACTTCGCACCAGCCAGCGGCATCGGCCAACGGGCTTTGGCGGATGAAATCCGGCGAGACCTGAGGCGGTACGACGTGCAGCAGGTCGAAGGTTTTTTCTTGTACGGTCACGACACCTGCAGCGTCCTTGACCTCGAACCACGCGGTTTTCGATGGCCCGTCAACCTTGACCAGATTGGAATTGAAGGCCAGCCGGGCGTTGTACTTTTCGATGTACTTCATGAGCGGCGGCACGAATGTCGCCACACCGAACAACGCAGCGCCGGCCAGATTGAACTCGACGTCGAATTTGTTCAGAACGCCGGTTTTACGCCAGTGATCGCAGGACAAGTACAAGGCTTTCTGCGGCGCACCGGCGCATTTGATCGGTACCGCTGGCTGAGTGAAGATCGCTTTACCGCCGCGCAATCCCCGGACCAGTTCCCAGGTGTAGGCCGCGTGCCGATAGCTGTAATTGGAGGTCACGCCGTTCTGGCCGAGGGTGTCCTGCAAGCCTTCGATTTTCTCCCAGGCCAGGCGCAAACCGGGGCAGACCACGAGGTTCTGGTAACTGACGGTGCGGCCATCGTCGAGGGTCAGCTGTTTGCTGTCGGGGGCGATGTCAGTCACGCACGCCTGCAACCAGGTGGCCTGGCGCGGCATCACTGAGGACATCGGGCGCGCGGTGTTTTTCACCGAGTAAGCACCACCGCCGACCAGCGTCCACGCCGGTTGGTAGTAATGCTGGCTGTCGGGTTCGATGACGGTGATGTTTAAACCAGGATCGCGTTTCAGCAGGCTGGCAACCAAACCAATGCCGGCGGTCCCGCCGCCTATTACCACGATGTCGGCACTGATGGATGGGCCCCAGTGTTGATCGTTCATCATTCATTCCTTGTTATTGCACGCATGGCGCCGGGTTCAGCTCTAATGCCGGACATGTAGGAGCCAGGCTTGCCGGCGAAAGCGTCCTTCAGAGCGCCTTCGCCGGCAAGCCTGGCTCCTACAAAAGGCGGCTCAGCCCCAGCTTTTCAGCACCGCTCCGCAGTACAGGCCGGACAGCGTTTTCATCACCTGAATCACTTCGTGACTGGCTAAACCATAGAATATGTACTTGCCTTCACGACGGGTGGCGACCAATCCCTCGTCGCGCAGGATGCCCAGCTGTTGGGACAGTGTGGGCTGGCGCACGCCGGTCATTTTCTCCAGTTCGCCGACATTGCGCTCGCCCTGGGTCAATTGGCAGAGAATCAGCAGGCGGTCCTCGTTGGCCAAAGCCTTGAGCAGCGCGCAAGCTTTGGAGGCCGAGGCCCGGAGTTGGGCGACTTCACATTCGGTCAGACTGGATTGCATTTGCAGGATGCCTTCGACGTCACTTAAGCTGCGGACATTATGTTTAAACATAAAGTGTTGCAACCGGTTATTGTCCTCCCGCCCCTTTCCACAGGTTCGTCCCCATGTCTGCGTTGATTGAAGCCTTCCTCGACCCCGCCTCGTCGACTTACAGCTACGTGATCTACGAGCACGATGGCGGGCACTGCGCGATTGTCGACCCAGTGCTGGATTACGACCCCGCCGCCGGGCGCACCGCGACCGTCCAGGCCGACAAAATCATCGCCTTCGTGCGCGAACATCAGTTGCAGGTGCAATGGCTGCTGGAAACCCACGCCCATGCCGATCACCTGTCGGCGGCGCCGTATCTGCGTCGGGAATTGGGGGGCAAGATTGCGATCGGTGAGTCGATCAGCAAGGTTCAGGGGGTGTTCAAGACGCTGTTCAACCTTGAACCGGGATTTAGCGTCGATGGTTCACAGTTCGATCACCTGTTCGCGCCGGGCGAGTCATTCCGGGTCGGCAATCTCAAGGCCACAGCCCTGCATGTGCCCGGCCATACCCCGGCGGACATGGCCTATTTGATCGACGGCGATATGATTCTGGTGGGCGATACGTTGTTCATGCCGGACGTCGGCACCGCGCGTTGCGACTTCCCTGGCGGCAACGCCAACCAGATGTTTGCCTCGATCCACAAACTGCTGGCCTTCCCCGCCAGCGTTCGCCTCTACGTCTGCCACGATTACCCGCCCCCGGGCCGCGCCCCGCAATGCCAGAGCACGGTTGGCGAGCAGCGCAAAAGCAACATCCATATTCACGATGGCATTGATGAGGCCGCCTTCGTCGCCATGCGCACCCAGCGCGATGCCGGATTGTGCATGCCGACGCTGTTGCTGCCGGCGATTCAGGTGAATGTGCGGGCGGGGAATTTGCCGCCGGCGGAAGAGAATGGCGTGACTTACCTGAAGATTCCCCTGAATCAACTCTAGTCCCGTAGCAGCTGTCGAGCACCGCGAGGCAGCGTTCGGCGGCGCAGCCGTCGCAAAACCTGCAACCGCGTTCTTTCCGGGAAACCGCGTTGGGTGGGTTACGACGGCTTCGCCGCCGAACGCTGCCTCGCGGTGCTCGACAGCTGCTACAACTGCGATCTTCAATTGGCCAGGGTCAACCCATTCGCCGGCAACGGCAACGCCGTCTTATACCGCACCTGCTTGAGCGCAAAGCTCGAACGGATGTTCGCCACCCCCGGTACCTTGGTCAAAAAGTCCATCATGAAGCGCTCCAACGACTGAATGGTCGGCACCAGTACGCGGATCAGGTAATCCGGGTCGCCGGCCATCAAATAGCACTCCATCACTTCCGGGCGATCCGAGATCGCCTCTTCGAAATGCTGCAACGCCTCCTCCACCTGTTTCTCCAGGCTGACGTGAATGAACACATTCACATGCAGCCCCAGCAGGTCGGCATCGAGCAGGGTCACTTGCTCACGAATCAGCCCTAATTCTTCCATCGCCTTGACCCGATTGAAGCAGGGCGTCGGCGACAGGTTCACCGAGCGCGCGAGGTCGGCGTTGGTGATGCGCGCGTTCTCCTGAAGGCTGTTGAGAATGCCGATGTCGGTACGGTCCAGTTTGCGCATGAGACAAAACCACCTGCTTTTTATGTTTATGCAGAATTTTTATCCTCAAATGACCTCAAGCGCAACGAAACAGAGAGAAATATTCTTCTGGGCCCGGCCTATGATTGTTGTAGGACAAGATTTCTTTTATCGAAGAATGACTGCCAGCTCACTACAAGAAATTCACAAGATCGAGCGTAGAAGCCATGAACCAAGCGTACGAACCGCTGCGCCTGCACGTTCCCGAACCTTCGGGCCGCCCCGGCTGCAAAACCGACTTCTCCTACCTGCATCTGACTGACGCAGGCTTGGTGCGCAAACCCCCAATCGACGTTGAACCGGCCGACACGGCTGATCTGGCCAAAGGCCTGATTCGCGTGCTCGACGACCAAGGCAATGCCCTCGGCCCATGGGCTGAAGGCGTGCCAGTCGAGATCCTGCGTAAAGGCATGCGCGCCATGCTCAAGACGCGGATTTTCGACAACCGCATGGTGGTCGCCCAGCGTCAGAAAAAAATGTCGTTCTACATGCAAAGCCTTGGCGAAGAAGCCATCGGCAGCGCCCAGGCCCTGGCCTTGAACATCGACGACATGTGCTTCCCCACCTACCGTCAACAAAGCATCCTCATGGCCCGCGACGTGCCGCTGGTCGACCTGATCTGCCAACTGCTGTCCAACGAGCGCGATCCGCTCAAGGGCCGTCAACTGCCGATCATGTACTCGGTCAAGGACGCCGGTTTCTTCACCATTTCCGGCAACCTCGCCACCCAATTCGTACAAGGCGTGGGCTGGGGCATGGCCTCGGCGATCAAGGGCGATACCAAAATCGCCTCGGCCTGGATCGGCGACGGTGCTACCGCTGAATCGGACTTCCACACCGCCCTCACCTTCGCCCACGTCTACCGTGCGCCGGTGATCCTCAACGTGGTCAACAACCAGTGGGCGATCTCGACGTTCCAGGCGATTGCCGGTGGTGAAGCCACTACTTTCGCCGGACGCGGCGTCGGTTGCGGCATTGCCTCCCTGCGGGTCGATGGCAACGATTTTGTCGCGGTGTACGCCGCCTCTGCCTGGGCCGCCGAACGTGCGCGCCGCAACCTCGGCCCGACCATGATCGAATGGGTCACCTACCGCGCCGGCCCGCACTCGACGTCCGATGATCCATCCAAATACCGTCCTGCCGACGACTGGAGCCACTTCCCGTTGGGCGACCCGATTGCGCGCCTCAAGCAGCACCTGATCAAAATCGGTCAGTGGTCCGAAGAGGAACACGTCGCGGTCAGCGCCGAGCTGGAAGCCGAAGTGATCGCCGCGCAGAAAGAAGCCGAGCAGTACGGCACCCTCGCCGGCGGCCAGATTCCGAGCGCCGCGACCATGTTCGAAGACGTCTACAAAGAGATGCCGGAGCACTTGAAGCGCCAGCGTCAAGAGTTGGGGATCTGACATGAACGATCACAACAATAAAATCGAGTTGGAAACCGCCATGACCACGACCACCATGACCATGATCCAGGCCCTGCGCTCGGCCATGGATGTGATGCTTGAGCGTGACGACAACGTCGTGGTGTTCGGCCAGGACGTGGGCTACTTCGGCGGCGTGTTCCGTTGCACCGAAGGGCTGCAGAACAAGTACGGCACCTCCCGGGTATTCGATGCACCGATCTCCGAAAGCGGGATCGTTGGCGTCGCCGTGGGCATGGGCGCTTACGGTTTGCGGCCGGTGGCCGAGATCCAGTTCGCCGATTACGTCTACCCGGCGTCGGACCAGATCATTTCCGAAGCGGCACGCTTGCGCTATCGCTCGGCCGGCGAGTTCACTGCGCCGATGACCCTGCGCATGCCCTGCGGCGGCGGCATCTACGGCGGCCAGACCCACAGCCAGAGCATCGAGGCGATGTTCACTCAGGTCTGCGGTTTGCGCACCGTCATGCCGTCCAACCCTTACGACGCCAAAGGCCTGCTGATCGCCTCCATCGAAAACGATGACCCGGTGATCTTCCTCGAGCCAAAACGCCTGTACAACGGCCCGTTCGACGGCCACCACGACCGTCCGGTAACCCCGTGGTCGAAACACCCCGCCGCGCAAGTGCCGGACGGTTACTACACCGTGCCGCTGGATGTCGCCGCCATCGCGCGGCCCGGCAAAGACGTGACCATCCTGACCTACGGCACCACCGTTTATGTGTCGCAAGTGGCGGCTGAAGAAACCGGTATCGACGCCGAAGTCATCGACCTGCGCAGCCTGTGGCCGCTGGACCTGGAAACCATCGTCAAGTCGGTGAAGAAAACCGGCCGTTGCGTGATCGTTCACGAAGCGACCCGCACCTGCGGTTTCGGCGCCGAACTGGTCGCCTTGGTGCAAGAGCATTGCTTCCACTACCTGGAAGCGCCGATCGAACGCGTCACCGGTTGGGACACTCCCTACCCGCACGCGCAAGAGTGGGCGTATTTCCCTGGGCCGTCCCGCGTGGGCGCGGCTTTGCATCGGGTTATGGAGGTCTGAATGGGCACGCACGTTATTAAAATGCCGGACATTGGCGAAGGCATTGCAGAAGTTGAGCTGTCTCAGTGGCACGTCAAGGTCGGCGATATGGTCGTCGAAGATCAGGTGCTGGCCGATGTCATGACCGATAAGGCGATGGTCGACATCCCGTCCCCGGTGCATGGCAAGGTGATTGCGCTGGGCGGCCAGCCTGGCGAAGTCATGGCAGTCGGCAGCATTCTGATCAGCATCGAAGTCGAAGGCGCGGGCAACGTTAAAGAGTCGGCTCAGCCAGTAGCGGTTAAAGAAGCACCCGTTGCAGCGCCTAAAGTTGAAGCGGTTGTTGAAAGCAAACCGGTGGCGGCACCTCGCTCGGCCGCCGCGTGCCAAGGGCCAATGGTCGCCCGTGAGGCCGATGAACGTCCGCTGGCCTCCCCGGCCGTGCGCAAACATGCGCTGGACCTTGGCATTCAATTGCGTCTGGTGCGTGGCAGCGGCCCTGCCGGCCGTGTGCTGCACGAAGACCTCGAAGCCTGGCTGGCTCAGGGTCAATCGAACGCATCCACCGCCACCGCCGCTTACGCCCAGCGCAACGACGAAGAGCAAATCCCGGTGATCGGCATGCGTCGCAAGATCGCCCAGCGCATGCAAGACGCCACTCAGCGTGCTGCCCACTTCAGTTACGTCGAGGAAATCGACGTCACTGCCGTGGAAGAACTGCGCGCACACCTGAACGAAAAACACGGCGCAACCCGCGGCAAGCTGACCTTGCTGCCGTTCCTGGTCCGCGCGCTGGTCGTGGCTCTGCGCGACTTCCCGCAGATCAACGCCCGTTACGACGACGAAGCGCAAGTCATCACCCGCCTCGGCGCGGTGCATGTGGGTGTCGCCACCCAAGCCGACATCGGTTTGATGGTGCCGGTTGTGCGCCATGCCGAAACCCGCAGCCTGTGGGACAGCGCCGCGGAAATCTCGCGTCTGGCCACCGCTGCGCGCACTGGCAAAGCCAGCCGCGATGAGCTGTCCGGTTCGACCATCACCCTGACCAGCCTCGGCGCTCTGGGTGGCATCGTTAGCACCCCGGTGTTGAACCTGCCGGAAGTGGCAATCGTCGGCGTGAACAAAATCGTCGAACGGCCGATGGTCGTCAAAGGCCAGATCGTGATCCGCAAGATGATGAACCTCTCCAGCTCCTTCGATCACCGCGTGGTCGATGGCATGGACGCGGCGCAATTCATCCAGGCCATCCGTGGCTTGCTCGAACAACCCGCCACGCTTTTTGTTGAGTAGGCATTTGTGGAGAAAGTCATGCAACAGACTTTGAACACCACGCTGCTGATCATCGGCGGCGGCCCTGGCGGTTATGTGACGGCGATCCGTGCCGGTCAGTTGGGCATTTCGACCATTCTGGTGGAAGGCGAATCGTTGGGCGGCACCTGCCTGAACATCGGCTGCATTCCATCGAAGGCATTGATTCACGTCGCCGAACAGTTCCATCAGACGCAGCACCACAGCCAACACTCGGCGCTGGGCATCAGCGTATCGGCGCCGACCCTGGACATCAGCAAGAGCGTCGAGTGGAAAGACGGTATTGTTGATCGTCTGACCACCGGCGTTTCGGCGCTGTTGAAGAAGCACAAGGTCCAGGTCATTCAAGGCTGGGCCAAAGTGATCGACGGCAAAACCGTCGAAGTCGGCGACACGCGCATTCAGTGCGAGCACCTGGTGCTGGCCACCGGTTCGAAAAGCGTGAACCTGCCGATGCTGCCGATTGGCGGGCCGGTTATCTCTTCTACCGAAGCCCTCGCGCCGACGTCCGTACCGAAACGGCTGGTCGTCGTCGGTGGCGGTTACATCGGTCTGGAGCTGGGGATTGCTTACCGCAAGCTCGGCGCCGAGGTCAGTGTGGTCGAGGCGCAGGATCGCATCTTGCCGGCCTACGACGCCGAACTGACCCATCCGGTGCATGAAGCACTCAAGCAACTCGGCGTGAAGCTTTACTTGAAGCACAGCGTTGAAGGTTTTGATTCACAAGGAAATACCCTGCAAGTTCGTGACCCGAACGGTGACACATTGACCCTGGAAACCGATCAGGTACTGGTGGCCGTTGGTCGCAAACCCAACACTCAAGGCTGGAACCTCGAAGCCTTGAACCTGGACATGAACGGTTCGGCGATCAAGATCGACAACCGGTGCCAGACCAGCATGCGTAACGTCTACGCCATCGGCGACTTGAGCGGCGAACCGATGCTCGCGCATCGGGCCATGGCTCAGGGTGAAATGGTTGCCGAGCTGATCAGCGGTAAACACCGCGAATTCAACCCGACCGCCATCGCCGCCGTGTGCTTCACCGACCCGGAACTGGTGGTGGTCGGCAAGACCCCGGATGAAGCCAAGGCTGCGGGGCTGGACTGCATCGTGTCCAGCTTCCCGTTCGCCGCCAATGGCCGGGCGATGACGCTGGAGTCGAAAAGCGGCTTCGTGCGGGTCGTGGCGCGCCGCGACAATCATGTGATTGTTGGTTGGCAGGCGGTGGGTGTGGGCGTGTCGGAGTTGTCGACGGCGTTTGGCCAGAGCCTGGAAATGGGCGCTCGTCTGGAAGACATCGCCGGCACCATCCACGCGCATCCGACGCTCGGTGAGGCGGTGCAGGAAGCGGCGTTGCGTGCGTTGGGGCATGCCCTACACCTATAAACCGGACCTGTAAACCGAACCTGTAGGAGCGAGGCTTGCCCGCGAACAAGGCACCACGGTGTATCTGAACCACCGCGTTATCGTTCTTCGCGGGCAAGCCTCGCTCCTACAGGGAACGATCAAAGGAACGAATTGCGGGCTGCGAAATGGGCCCGGAATGAAGTATTGTTGTCCCCATCCAGAAAAATGTCAGAAGCCTTGAACCGTTTCGGCGGTTGTTAAGTGATAGAGGGTGTCATGGGTAACGAAAGCATCAATTGGGACAAGCTGGGTTTTGACTACATCAAGACAGACAAGCGCTATCTGTCGCACTGGCGTAATGGCGAGTGGGACAAAGGCACCCTGACCGAAGACAACGTGCTGCACATCAGCGAAGGCTCCACTGCCCTTCACTATGGCCAGCAGTGCTTCGAAGGCCTGAAGGCCTACCGCTGCAAGGACGGTTCGATCAACCTGTTCCGCCCGGACCAGAACGCCGCACGCATGCAACGCAGCTGCGCGCGCCTGCTGATGCCGCACGTGTCCACCGAACAGTTTGTCGAAGCGTGCAAGGAAGTGGTACGCGCCAACGAGCGTTTCATCCCGCCTTACGGCACCGGCGGCGCGCTGTACCTGCGCCCGTTCGTGATCGGCGTGGGTGACAACATCGGTGTGCGTACCGCGCCCGAGTTCATCTTCTCTATCTTCTGCATCCCGGTCGGCGCTTACTTCAAGGGCGGTTTGACCCCGCACAACTTCCTGATCTCCAGCTACGACCGTGCCGCCCCACAAGGCACCGGTGCGGCCAAGGTCGGTGGCAACTACGCCGCCAGCCTGATGCCGGGTTCCCAGGCCAAGAAGGCGCACTTCGCCGACTGCATCTATCTGGACCCGCTGACCCACACCAAAATCGAAGAAGTCGGCTCGGCCAACTTCTTCGGGATCACCCACGACAACAAGTTCGTCACCCCGAATTCCCCTTCGGTGTTGCCGGGTATCACTCGTCTGTCGTTGATCGAGCTGGCCAAGACCCGTCTGGGCCTGGAAGTGGTCGAAGGTGACGTGTTCATCGACAAGCTGTCCGACTTCAAGGAAGCCGGCGCTTGCGGTACTGCCGCAGTGATCACCCCGATCGGCGGTATCAGCTACAACGACAAACTGCACGTGTTCCACAGCGAAACCGAAGTCGGCCCGATCACCCAGAAGCTCTACAAAGAGCTGACCGGTGTACAGACCGGCGACGTCGAAGCGCCAGCGGGCTGGATCGTCAAGGTTTGATTTGACACGACTGTCCGTTTGAACAAAAAAGCCCGGCCATCCTATCGAAGGCCGGGCTTTTTTTCGCCCGCGAATCGTGGAAAAGGTCACTAGACTTGCCACCTCCAACGGCCATCAACGGGTGCCATCAAAACCATGGGAAAACTCTGGCGAAAGTATCTGGCCTTGCTGGACACCGACTTCACCACGCAAGTGTTCGACAACATCAAGAACCTGCTGGTGTGTGCGCTGATGTTTGCGGCGGGCACCAACGCGCTGCACAGCGATCAGTACCTGTTTATGGGGTTTCTCACCTCAAGCCTCGCCGGCTGGGGATTGATCCTGCTGTCAGCGGTGCTGATGCTGCTTAATGTCAGCGACGGCCTGCGTCGGCTGTCCAGGTTGCCGTATCACACGGCGTTTCAGATCATTCTGTTTCTGGTCTACCTGGTGCTGGCGGTGCGGGTGGTGGAGATTGTCTGGAATTTCAGGGCGTAGCGGTTACAGCACCAGGTGTTTGCCACTGCAGCTCATCTTGAGCAATGCGGGCAAACATCCACTCCACAAACACCCGTGTCTGCGCCGTCACGTCCGGTGCAACGCCGTAGTAGTAACGAGGCAACGGCAGACGCAACTCGGGCAACGGGCAGATCAGGCGTCCGCTCGAGAGGTGAGTGCCCAGCAATGAGGTTGGGCACAGGGCGATACCCTGTCCATCCACGGCAGCCTGAAGCGCCAGGTGCATGTGATCAAACTGCCGGGTTACCTGAGTGGCTGACTGGCCTTGACCAAAGTGCATGGCCCAATTGTGCCAGTCTTCGCGACGCGCCTTGACGGTCAGTAACGTGTGCCGGCTCAGCGAAGTGAGGTCTTCAAGTGGCAGGCGCTCAATCAGCGATGGCGCCGCGACCAACAATAGTTCGTCTTCGAACAGCGGTCGCGCTTCAATCGCCGGTGCCCAGTCGTCACGGCCACGGCGAATGACGACATCGAACCCGTCGCGTGCCTGATCGGGTGCCTGGGTTTGAGTGATCACCTGCGGCTTGATGCCTGGGTGCTGCGCAACAAAATCCGCCAGCCTGGGCGTCAGCCAAAGCACGGCAAAGGACGGACGGACATTGATCTTAACGGTAGGCAGCGAGGCATGTTGCTTGAGCGCAGCGGCAGCGTTGGCGATCTGCGACAGCCCGGCGCTGACCTGCTCATAAAAGCGCTGGCCGGCCGGCGTCAGCACCGATTGACGGATGCGCCGCTCGAACAGCAGCACGCCCAGGTACTCCTCAAGCAATTTGATGTGCCGGCTGACGGCACTGTGGCTGACATGCAGCTCTTCGGCCGCCAGCCTGAAGCTCTGATGACGAGCAGCAACGGCGAAGGCGCGAACAGCATTAAGCGGCGGTAGTTGATTTTTCATGGGTCTAATTTAGTCACCTATGCGCTTTAATTAAAGCGTTTGTCACGCTCGTTTCGTCACGCCAATCTGCCAACACGCAGCCAGCGCCACCGACGGAGCAAGACATGAACAGCTACGGACTCTTTGTACTTTTCGCCACCCTGACCATTTTGAGCCCGGGGCCAGGCGTGGTCCTGACCCTGTCGAACGCGGTGCGACACGGTTGGACGGGGGCCGTGCCGGGCATTCTGGGGATCGCGTCGGGGGCGTTTGTCGTCGCCGCCATCAGCGCCACCAGTGTTGGCCTGATACTCAGCACCTCCGCGAACGCCTTCACGGCGTTGAAATACGCAGGGGCCGCCTATTTGTTGTACCTGGGCTACAAAAGCTGGCGCTCGGATCGTTTCAGTACGCTGCTTGAAACGCGCCCCTCAAGCCCTGGCTATCGCTTCCTTGAAGCGGCTTCGATGCAGCTGTTGAACCCCAAGGCGGTGTTTTTCTTTCTGGCGGTGTTCCCGCAATTCATCGACACCTCGGCGCACTTCTACACCCAGTTCATCAAACTGGTCGCTTCCTACGGTGTGCTGGTGATTCTGGTGCATGGCAGCTATGCCTTGCTCGCCAATGCCGCCAAAGGCTGGTTGTCGAGCCCGAAGGGTTCCTGGCTGGCGGCGAAAGTCTCGGGCGTGACCTTCGCCGGCTTTGGCGTGCTCATGGCCTCGTCCAGTCGCTAAGCCGCAGGGCTGGCGATCGCGCGGCGCCTGGTCTCGGTGGACGCAGGTTGTGCTGTCGCAGCCTGAACCGGCAGCTCAACGGCGAACCGGCTACTGAGTTCCTTACGCCCCAGCGCCGTCAACGCCAGAGCCCGACTGTCCAGGTCCTGCGTCACCCATTTGCGTTTGATCGCCGTTTGCAGCAACGCCGCACCCAAGGCACCGCCCAGGTGCGGCCGACGCATGCTCCAGTCCAGGCACGGGCAGGCGAAGCGGCGGCGCAAGGTGCCGAGGTCTTTGACGTCGATGCCCAATCCTTCGAATAACGCCTCACCGCTGTCGCTCAGTTGATAAACCTGCTCATCGATTTCCAGCAACCACCCCGCGTCGATCATCCGGTCATGCAGCAACACTGCCAGCGTGCCGGCCATGTGGTCGTAGCAGGTGCGGGCGAATTGCAGGCGATCCGGGGTGCGGGGGTTGAACGTCGGCGCGGCGTTCTGGCCGATCACCATCAGCGCTTCCAGCGCCTGGGCCACGCGCTTGTCCGCGAGACTGTAATAGCGGTGACGGCCTTGAACGTGCAAACGCACCAGCGCCAGTTCCTTGAGCTTGGCCAGGTGAGCACTGGCGGTCGAGGCACTGACTTCGGCAATCGTCGCCAGCTCGGTGCTGGTGCGGGCGTGGCCGTCCATCAGCGAACAGAGGATTTTCGTTCGGGCAGGTTCCGCGATGGCGGCAGCCACTTGCGAGACGCCGACGTCGTGTTGTTCTGCGTTCATATTTCGCTCCCGGACGAATCAAGGCCCTTTCGGACTGGAGATAGTAGCAACACTTTCCAACCACCGATAAGGCTGCGCCCCATGGACCCGATCATCGCTGCGACTCACGCCGATCCCTACCCTTACTACGCGCAACTGCGCGCCGAGGGTGGGCTGGTTTTTCATCAAGGACTGAAACTGTGGGTGGCCAGCAGCGCCCGAGCCGTTGCCGCCGTGCTGGCGCATCCGCACTGTCATGTGCGGCCATCTCATGAGCCGGTGCCCCAGGCGATTGCTCAAGGCATGGCCGGCAAGGTGTTCGGTCAGTTGATGCGAATGAATGAAGGCGAGCGGCAGCGTTGCCCGAGGGCGGCGATTGAGCCGGGGCTGGCGTTGATGGACGTGAATGAGGTCAATGCGTTGGTCGGCGCTCGATTGATTACCCCGGGCCCCGACGGGTTGTACGCAGCGATGTTTCGCGGGCCGGTCTGCGTGGTCGCGGCGTTGCTCGGCTTTTCTCCGGCTCAGGGCCGGGCCATCAGCGAGCTGACCGCAGACTTCGTCGCCTGCCTGTCGCCGCTCAGCGATCAGGCACAACTGGACACCGCCCATGTCGCGGCGGAACAGCTGAAGGGTTATTTCATCGAGCTTCTGGACGACCCGAGCAACCGAAGCGCCCTGCTCGCGGGTATCCGGCAGCGTTTCGCGGCGACATCAACCGACGCTGAAACCTTGATCGCCAACCTGATCGGCCTGTTCTCCCAGACCCATGAAGCCACTGCCGGGCTGATCGGTAATGCGCTATTGGCGTTGAGGCGAAACCCGCAGTTGGATTCGGCTCAAGTTGACGAGCTGATCGCTGAAGTTCAGCGCTTCGACCCGTCGGTGCAAAACACCCGCCGCTTCGTCGCCGCGCCGTGTGAAATTGACGGCGTGAGCCTGAACACCGGCGACGTTATCCTGGTGCTGCTGGCCTCGGCCAATCGCGATCCGCAGCTTAATGATGATCCCGACGTGTTTTTGCTCGATCGCCCGAACCGTCGCGGTTTCACTTTCGGCGCGGGCCGTCATCAATGTCCGGGACAGGTGTTGGCCTTAAGCATTGCCCGTGCGACGCTGGCTGAGATCCTGGCGATGCAACCTGCTTTGGACCGGTTGACCTGGCACTACCGCCCTTCCCTTAACGGGCGCATTCCGCTCTTTGCCTGAAAGACACTTCAAGCGTTGCGATGCTCGACCGTCAGGTGAGACAACTCATGAACCGGCGCCAGACGTTCGCGAATGGCGTCGGCATTGACACCTGCCACGGCCACGACGCTGACAATCGCGGCCCGCGCCTGGGGGCCGACTTGCCAGACGTGAAGGTCACTGATGCGAACATCGCCCGTCGACTCGAGCAGCACCCGAATTTCGGCGGCGACGTGCTCATCGGTGGTGTCGAGTAACACGGCGGCACTGTCACGCATCAAGCCATAGGCCCATCTCGCGATCACAATGGCGCCGACGATCCCCATCACCGGGTCCAGCCAGACCCAGCCCAGGTAGCGCCCGGCCAACAATGCCACGATGGCCAGCACCGAGGTCAACGCATCGGCCAGTACATGCAAATACGCCGAATGCAGGTTGTTGTCGTGATGATGAGCGTGGGCATGACTGTGATCGTGATGATCATGGCCGTGATGGCCATGGTTGCCCGACAGCATAAAGGCACTGACGATATTCACTGCCAACCCCACCACCGCAATCACCGTCGCTTCGGTGAAAGCCACAGTGGTCGGTTGAAACAGTCGCACGATGGACTCGCCAGCGATGCCGATCGACACCAGGCCCAGCACTATGGCCGAAGCAAAACCCGCCAGATCCCCGACCTTACCGGTACCAAAACTGAAGCGCGAATTGTTGGCATGTCGTCGAGCAAAGCCGTAGGCCGCCGCCGCAATGCCCAGGGCCCCGGCGTGAGTCGCCATATGAAAGCCATCCGCCAGCAGCGCCATGGAGCCGGTGATGTAACCGGCGGCAATTTCGCCAATCATCATCACGAACGTCAGCGCCACCACCCACAACGTGCGACGGGCGTTGTCATCGTGGGCGGCCCCTAGAAACAGGTGGTCGTGGGTAAAGCGCGAAGCCTGAGGTTTCAGTGTCATGGTTCGGGCCTCTATTTCGAGTAACGGCGGATGGCTTGCAACAAGTCCTCAACGCCTTCGGCGCGTGCTTCATCGCTGAGCCCGGGACGCGCCACATGTTCACGGGCGTGGGCGTCGATGAACTGGTCCATCAGACCATTGACCGCACCGCGGATCGCCGCGACCAGATGTAGGGTTTTGGCGCACTCGGCGTCGGATTCCAGCGCCCGCTCCACCGCCTGAACCTGGCCGGCAATACGCCGGACGCGGTTGAGCAGGTCGTCTTTGTGTTCGTGGATGTGCGACATACGTATACCCCCTACCCCTATTTAGGCGGGCATGGTTACCGATATGGTCGGGGTTGGCAAGTCAGGTTGACCGCGTCATGGCTCATCGCGAGCAGGCTCGCTCCCACATTTGATCGCTGCCGGACACAGCATTTGTGTTCGACACAAATCCCCTGTGGGAGCAGCTTGCCCGGGTAGAAACCGGGGACATCCTTTACAGGTGTGGGAACGATCATAAAACCGCGCCGATCCCAATGTAGGAGCTGCCGCAGGCTGCGATCTTTTGGGGCCGCCAACGCTTATCTGACTGGCATCAAGGCAAGCCCCCCACCACAAAAACCAAAAAACCCGCCATCTCTGTAAGAAGAAATGGCGGGGTCTGTCGTTTCAGCTCACTCGCATCGAGCGAGCCCATTTGTAACAACAGGCGGAGTTTCAGACCCGTCCTACAGCCACAAAATACGATTCTGAGGTAGCGTCCGCATCGTTTTCAAAGGATGAAACAAGGACGCTCATGGCTCGAAAAACAGATATACCTCGGGTTCAAAACCCACCGTCAGGCGACGGGCACCACATCACCAGCCGCTACATGACCGCCACTGAACTGGCAGAGCGCGACGCCAGACAAGAATCCTATGACGACATGTTGGCCCGACAGCAGGCATATGAAGACCGTTTTGTCAGGCAGCCTCAACAGCTGGGTCACCCCAGCTCCATGGGTAGCGTGTTCGCCAAAAGCTGCAACCTCCCCGACGGCGTAATCAACCACGACAGCCCAGCCGGGTTTGTCCCTGTCGAGAAACTGACCGAGTACGGAAAATTCTCCCTGCTGGGTGGCCGCGAAAGGGATGCAGCGGGAAACATCCCTCTCAAAAAATATCAGTGGCAGCGCATTACCTGCTGCACTGGGAACGCTTCTTCTGGGCGGAGTTGGTACTGCTGGAACCGGGATGGGTGCTGCTGGCGCAGGCATAGTGACGGCTGGTGTTGCTGCTGGCGCCTTGGCCGGAATGGTTGCATTGCTGTGGCCGTCGAGCTTGGGCGACAGCTCCCTGTACACAGAAGAACAGCTCAAATCACTCAAGGAAGGCCGAACACGGGTTCGACTGCATGTCGAGCAACAAGCTGATGGCACCTTGAAGGGTTATGGGTACAACACCCAAAAGCGCCGTGACTGGGAAATGATTCCTGTAGTCCGGTTCAAGAGTCAGGGTTCTCAGCAGGTGGCTGACTTTGGAGATGGGATAACCCTGATATGGACGCCAGCTGTTGACCCATCCAGCACCTCAGGGATTCCCCCGCTAGAGACGGCACCACAAGCGCCTCAGATCTGGATTTATCCGCCTACCGAACAGGCAGACAACATCATCGTCAACCCGATCTACCCGCCTGAGTACAAGGACTGCATTCTTGTTTTCCCGGCTGATTCCGGTGTGCAGCCGTTGTATGTTGTGGTTTCAAGATCTGCTGGCGGCGGTGATATAAAGTACCATCGGCCGCCGTTGGCATTGCCTGCATTTCCAGATGCCCTTCCTGTTAAATCAAAAAGCAGTGTTCAGGGCGGGGGGAGTAAGCGCAGCCGGTGGAAAGACCGAAAGGGGCGAATATATGAATGGGACAGTAAGACAGGCGCAATAGAGAAGTATGACAGTCAAGGTAAGCATCTTGGCGAGTTCAACCACGAAACTGGTGAACAGATAGACCCCGCAAAACCCGGTAGAACTACCCCAAAATAAATTAAGAGGCTATTTATGTTTTTATGGATTAGTGGGTTTTTAAAAGGTGATGACGAAGATGATTCCTTAAAATACGACCTTACAGTTCGACCTGAGTTTGAAGTCGCGGTAATGGGTGTTCTTGGGTGGAAAAGTCTTAATGAAAGCGCGGATGGAGAGTGGTTACTAACCGGCGAGCAAATCCAACAAATTGCTATAGCTCTCAATGAGCAGTTACCGACCGAACTGGATCTCTTCATAGGGGTGCGGGAGTAGGTACAACTGAGGTGGGAGTTAGAAAGTGAGCCCTCTCTACCAAGATCCATCAATGAGCCACGAGGAAGCGACGAGGCTTCTAGCTAGCGGCGTAGAAACTAGCGTTGCCACCGCACTGGTTTCTATCGGGCTGAATGAGCAAGACAGGATTTGGGCTCAGAACACCTGCCTGAAATACCTCGAGAGTGAATCCGAATCGGTTGCAGCAGCAGCTATCATCGCGCTCGGTCACATAGCCCGCAGACAGGGTTATCTGGATTTGGGTGCTGTACTCCCCGCTCTTGAAAAGGTGAAGGAAAAATTCCCCTCACTGCAAGGGACTGTGGCGGACACCCTTGATGATATTGAGGTATTCACCTGACTCACCATTTAGCAAAAGAACACTTTTCCCGCGAGCCGAACACTGTGGCGAGGGGGCTTGCCCCCGTTCGGGTGCGCAGCAGCCGCAAAACTGGCGAGCGGAGATTTACCTGATGCACCGCATGCACAGGTTTTGGGGTCGCTGCGCAACCCAACGGGGGCAAGCCCCCTCACCACAACAAGCCCCCTCGCCATAGCAAAAACCCGCTGTCTCCTCACAGAGACAGCGGGTTTTGTCATTCAGCCCACACGCCAATCAATCATCCCGCGTCAGCACTTCCAGCAATTCAATCTCGAAAATCAGATTCGAATTCGGCGTAATCGCCCCCATCGACCGCTCGCCATAGGCCAGGTGCACCGGCACCAGCAGCTTGCGCTTACCGCCGACCTGCATGCCCATGATTCCCTGGTCCCAGCCCTTGATCACCCGCCCCGTGCCAATCACGCACTGGAAAGGTTTGCCCCGGCTGTAGGAGGAATCGAATTCGGTACCGTCTTCCAGCCAACCTCGATATTGGGTGGTGATCAGCGCGCCTTTGACGGCGGCTTTGCCGTCGCCCACTTCAAGGTCGATTACCTGCAATTCATCATTCATGACATTCACTCTATCTGTGCGCATGCCCGAACGGGCTTGATGGGCGCCGTTTTCCCAGAAACGTGGGCTATTGGCAAGCCGGGTCGACTAACCCGTTCACTCCTTGCGGTGGCCAAAAGGAATGCCGTTAAAGGTGTGCGTGCAACAAGAACAGTAAGGGGTCATGTACTCAGCCGTCAGTTCAGGATTGACAATCTGCAAACAGCCTTGATCATCGACATACAAACCGCTGAAATAGCTCGACTCCCCCAGCCGCACCTGCTCCTGCCTGTCCTTTTCATGCAGGGCAACCATCCAGAACACAGGCTCAGGTCGATCCAGGCGAGCCACCGCCTCGCTGAAAACCTCATCCCATTGCCGACCGACGCGGGACAGCAGGAACCGGAACAATGGTGTGTAATCGAACCCGTGCCGACGAGTTCCATGCATCGAACCGCGTGACGACTCATTGTGGATTTCGGCTTTGGTATGGCGCTGATACCGGTACTCACCCGAGTATTCATTCAACCGAACTCCCCAGGTACGAGTGTTGATCTTGCGGTAGAGGGGTTTCTTTTCCAACACGTAGCTCCTGACATCCAGTCACTCAAACACCCTATGCGTTTTACTCGAACGGTGGACAATATCAATCCGTCCGCCGTGGCTGATTGTTTCAGACGGCTTGAAGTGGCACTGATATCGCGGACCTGGCGATGTATGAGGCCAAGCGCAGTGGGAATAATCAGTATCGGTTGGGGAACATCAGCCCAATACGCGCTCACAGCGAATAGCCTTGGGTAAACGCCGAGTCTCTGGGTCGGCAACATTGATCCGCTTCATGCATCAATACATACCAACTATGCAATTAACATATCGATGTCCCTGCTCCACTATCCACCCCAATAAGAACCGTGCACCGCGTCCAGGCAGTGCACGTCATAAAAGCGGTGGAGTACACGTCAATGACAGCATCAATCCATTCCGGTCGCTCCCGGGCCAGTGCGATTTTCCGGGTGACCTCGGGCAACTTCCTCGAACAATTCGATTTCTTCCTTTTCGGCTTCTATGCCACGCAGATCGCTGCCGTGTTTTTCCCGGCCAGCAGCGAGTTCGCGTCCCTGATGATGACGTTTGCGGTGTTCGGCGCCGGCTTTCTGATGCGTCCGTTGGGCGCCGTGATACTGGGCGCCTACATCGATGATGTGGGGCGCCGCAAGGGGCTGATCGTCACCCTGTCGATCATGGCCAGCGGTACGATTCTGATTGTGCTGGTGCCCGGATACGAAACCATCGGGCTGTTCGCCCCGGCCATCGTGCTGATCGGCCGATTGTTGCAAGGCTTCTCGGCCGGTGCGGAACTGGGCGGTGTATCGGTGTACCTCGCGGAGATCGCCACTCCCGGCAACAAAGGTTTCTTCACCAGTTGGCAATCAGCGAGCCAGCAAGTGGCTATCATCATCGCGGCGGCTTTGGGCTATGGCCTGAACCAATGGATGGCGCCGACGATGATTGCCGATTGGGGCTGGCGGATTCCGTTTTTCGTCGGTTGCATGATCGTGCCGTTCATCTTCTTCCTGCGCCGCAACCTGGAAGAAACCGAAGAGTTCGCCGCCCGCAAACATCGGCCAGGCATGGGCGATGTGTTCCGTACCCTGGCGCAGAACTGGGGCATCGTGTTCGCCGGAATGATGATGGTCGCCCTGACCACGACCGCGTTCTACCTGATCACCGTGTACGCGCCGACCTTCGGTAAAACCGTGCTGCACCTGAGCACCTCCGATGCGCTGCTAGTGACCTTGCTGGTGGGCGTTTCGAATTTTTTCTGGCTGCCGATTGGCGGCGCGCTTTCGGATCGCATCGGTCGTCGCCCGGTACTGATCGCCATGGCGCTGCTGACGTTGGCCACGGCCTACCCAGCGCTGACCTATCTGGTGCAAGCACCGAGTTTCATCAACATGCTGTTGGTGCTGCTGTGGCTGTCGTTCATTTATGGCTTGTACAACGGCGCGATGATTGCCGCGCTGACGGAAATCATGCCGGTCGAGGTTCGGGTCGCAGGTTTCTCTTTGGCTTATAGCCTGGCGACGGCGGTGTTCGGCGGTTTCACACCGGCCATATCGACCTTCCTGATCCAGTACACCGGCGATAAGGCTGCGCCCGGTTACTGGATGAGTTTCGCCGCGCTCTGTGCCCTGTGCGCGACGCTGTTCCTCTATCGCCGTGCCTCTGGCCGCCTGCAATCGGCTGTGTCGTGAACCACCCAACCTCTAACTGCGAGAGCTATTTGATGAAAAGGTTTTTCAACTTCACCGCCCTGGCCCTGATGGCCAGTCTCGGTCTGAGTGCGATCGTCCAGGCCGAAGAAATCCGTGTGATGACGTCCGGTGGTTTCACAGCGGCCTACAAAATCCTAGGTCCGAAATTCGCCGAGTCTAGCGGCAACACCCTGGACACCGCCCTCGGTCCATCCATGGGAAAAGCCCCGGAAGCGATTCCCAATCGTCTGGCCCGCGGTGAGAAAGCCGACGTGGTCATCATGGTCGGTTATGCCCTCGACGACCTGATCAAGCAAGGCAAAATCGATCCCGCTTCACGGGTCGAACTGGCGGACTCGCGGATCGGCCTGGTGGTGCGTGAGGGTGCGCTGAAGCCGGACATCAGCTCGGTGGAAGGCCTGAAAAAAGCCTTGCTCGACGCCAA
This sequence comes from Pseudomonas sp. NPDC086112, assembly GCF_044746425.1. Lineage (NCBI taxonomy): Bacteria > Pseudomonadati > Pseudomonadota > Gammaproteobacteria > Pseudomonadales > Pseudomonadaceae > Pseudomonas > Pseudomonas sp. NPDC086112. The sequence goes on from NZ_JBIVCD010000005.1 coordinate 149,394, forward strand.
GTCAGTCGCCTACTCCGACAGTGCCAGCGGCGTGTATATCGAGGATCAACTGTTCAAGCGTCTGGGCATCGAAAACCAGCTCAAACCCAAATCGAAGATGATCCCGAAAATCCCGGTGGGCTCGGTGGTTGCCACCGGCGATTATCAACTGGGCTTCCAGCAGGTCAGCGAATTGCTACCGGTGCTTGGGGTGAGTTTTGTGGCGAAAATTCCGGAATCGGTGCAATCGGTCACCCGTTTCGCCGCCGGTATTCCGGTCGATGCGCAACACCCGGCCGAGGCCAAGGCGTTGCTTGAGTACCTGGCCTCCACCGCAGCCCAGCCGGACGTAAAAGCTACGGGGCTGGACTCAGTCAGCCACTGACCGAAGGTTGCTGGATTTTCATTTCCACCACCAGCCGCTCTAACGCCAATGCCGCCGGGGTTAACGTACGGCCCCGGCGCTTGATCAAACCAATACTGCGCATCACCTGTGGATCGGTCAGCGGTACCCTCGTCAGGATCGGGTGATCCGCCGCCGGCATCGCCATCAACGGCACCGCAGCCACACCCAACCCAGCCTCCACCAGACCGATCATGGTCGTCACATGACGGGTTTCGCAGATGCTCGGCCGTTGCGGCACCACGCCAGTCAGCGCTTGATCCAGCAAAAAGCGATTACCCGAAGTCTTATCCAGTGAGATGTAATCCTGCTGATAAAACTCATCCCACGTCACGCTGCTGCGTCCCGCCAGGGGGTGATCTCGTCTGCACGCCACCACATAACCTTCTTGCACCAATGGCTCGAAATCGACTTCGGCCTCCAGGGTGCCCATGAAGCTCAGGCCGAAGTCCGCTTCACCGTTGACCACGGCGCTCAATACCTCGTGAGCGCTGGAATCGAGCACCTTGACCTTGATCCGCGGAAATTGCCGGTGGTAGTGGGCGATCACGCGCGGCATGAAGTAGTACGCCGCCGACGGCACACAGGCGACGGTGACATGCCCGAGCCGGGTCGAGGCGACTTCGCTGATGCCCAGTAGCGCCACGTCCAGGTCATCCAGCAGGCGCTCGACGCTGGGCATGAAGCCACGCCCGGCCTGAGTCAGGCTGACCCGACGAGTAGTGCGCTCGAACAATTTCACGCCCAGAGCGTCTTCGAGCTTTTCGATCCGCCGGCTGAGGGCTGGTTGGGAGATGCGTACGGTGTCCGCGGCCTTGCGAAAGCTGCCCTGCTCCACCACAGCGCGAAAGGCTTGCAGATCGTTAAGGTCGAAGTTGATGGCCATGGTACGCACTCGGGAACGAACAGATTGATCAGCTTATCCTATGAATGTCACTAATTGATGCTAAATGTAACGACATCTTGGGTGCTTTTTCGCGATACCGGTGTGTCGGCCCAAACGTTTTCGTTCATGGCTGACGCATCCGGCTCCAGCCTTTATCCTTATCGCCCCCGCCGTATCGAGTTTTTGGAGTTTCACATGCCCCACGAAGGCAACCTGTTACAAGCCGCTGTCGTCTTTTTGTTCGCGGCGGTGCTCACCGTCCCCTTGGCCAAGCGCCTGCAACTGGGGGCGGTGCTCGGCTATCTGTTTGCCGGGGTGATCATCGGGCCATCGGTACTGGGCTTGATCGGCAATCCGCAAAGCGTCAGCCATATTTCCGAACTCGGGGTGGTGTTGCTGCTGTTCATCATCGGCCTTGAGCTGTCGCCGCGACGTTTGTGGGTGATGCGCAAATCGGTGTTCGGCGTGGGCCTGGCGCAGGTGCTGCTGACCGGTTCGGTGATTGGTGTGCTGGCGTTGTTTGTGTTCGGCCAATCGCTGAATAGCGCGATCGTGTTGGGCCTGGGCCTGGCGTTGTCGTCCACAGCGTTTGGCTTGCAAAGCCTGGCCGAGCGCAAGGAACTGACCAGCCCCCATGGGCGACTGGCGTTCGCGATTTTGCTGTTCCAGGACATCGCCGCGATCCCGCTGATCGCGATGGTGCCGCTGCTGGCCGGTGGCGATCACACCTCCAGCGCCGCCGAAGATTTGAACCATGGTTTACGGGTGTTGGGCAGCATCGCAGTGGTGGTGATTGGCGGACGGTACTTGCTGCGCCCGGTGTTCCGGGTGGTGGCCAAAACCGGTCTGCCAGAGGTGTCCACCGCCACCGCGTTGCTGGTAGTGATCGGCACGGCGTGGTTGATGGACCTGGTCGGCGTGTCCATGGCACTCGGCGCGTTCCTCGCCGGTTTGCTGCTGGCGGATTCTGAATACCGCCACGAACTGGAAGCGCAGATCGAGCCGTTCAAGGGCCTGCTGCTGGGGCTGTTTTTTATCAGCGTCGGTATGGGCGCCAACTTGAGTCTGCTGCTGAGCGCGCCGGTCGTGGTGCTGGGTCTGACCCTGTTGCTGATCGCTATCAAGTTGCCGCTGCTGTTCGTTGTCGGTCGACTGGCTGGAGGTTTGGGCAAGGTCAGTGCGATTCGCCTCGGCATCGTGCTGGCGGCCGGTGGCGAGTTCGCATTTGTGGTGTTCAAGATCGGTCGTGATCAGGGGCTGTTCGAGCCACGCCTGTACGATTTGCTGGTGCTGACGATTACCTTGTCCATGGCCGTGACACCGCTGTTGTTGCTGTTGTGCGCCCGACTGGTCAGCCCCAAGGTTCAGCCTGTGGAGGTGCCGCAGAAGTTCCGCGAAATCGACGCCGACACGCCCCGTGTCGTCATCGCCGGCATGGGCCGTATGGGGCAGATCGTGGCGCGGATTCTGCGGGCGCAGAACATCAAGTTCATTGCCCTCGACACATCGGTGGAAACCATCGAACTGTCCCGCAGCTTCGGCGGTGTGCCGGTGTTCTACGGCGACCCGATGCGCCCGGAAATCCTCAGCGCGGCCAAGGTCGAGCAAGCGGAGTTTTTCGTGATTGCCACCGATGATCCCGACACCAACATCAAGACGGCCGAGGTGGTGCACAAGCTCTATCCGCACATCAAAATCATCGCCCGCGCCCGTAACCGTCAGCATGTGCACCGGTTGGTGGATGTCGGAGCGCAGGCGGTGCGGGAAACCTATTACTCCAGCCTGGAAATGACCCGGCGGACCTTGGTCGGACTGGGTCTGACACAGGCCCAGGCGGATGCGCGGATCAAGCGCTTTACCCATCACGATGAACAGGTGCTGGAAGCCCAGCATGCGGTGTATGACGATGCGGCCAAAGTGATGCAGACCGCCCAGGAAGCGCGGGCGGAATTGGCAAAACTGTTTGAGTCGGATCAGTTGGAAGAGGAAGCGGGTAAGGTTTGAGGTGATTGTGCGGGCCTCTTCGCGAGCAAGCCCACTCCCACATGGGGTCTATGTCAGCCGCAAATCTTGTGGCTGACTCGGTCAATGTGGGAGCGGGCTTGCTCGCGAAGAACGATAACGCGGTATTCCAGGCAAACCCGAATTATCGCTGACGCTCATTGACACCCACACCAGAGCCCCCCGGCAGCATGCGCGTGAGCGTGTTGTCGCGGACCCAGTAGTGATGAAACAAACCCGCAGCCGCGTGCAAACCAATCAACCAGTAGCCAGTGCTGCCGAGCCATTCATGCCAATGCTTGAGTTGCTTGGCCAGATCGGGATCAACCGCAATCGGCGCCGGCAAGAAAAAGCCGAAATACGGCATCGGCTTGCCCCCGGCGGCCAGCATCAACCAGGCCAATAGCGGCGTAGCGATCATCAGCCCATACAGCGCCAGGTGCATGAGGTGCGAGACGCCCGTCTGCCAGGTGGGCGGGGCCGGGGTAATCGGTGGCCGGGGCGTGAGGCGCCCGAGCAGGCGAATCCAGACCAGCGCAAAAATGCTCAACCCGATTACGCCGTGCAGCCCCAGAAACAGGCCCCTCAAGGCATGTCCACGGGGCAACAATCCTTTGATCTCGATGCAACCATAAACGCCGATGAACAGCGCCAGCATCAGCCAGTGCAAGGTGATCGAGAGTTTTCCATACCGGTGTACTGCTGAATCTCGGGTCATACGGGGCCTCGTGAAGATCGGTGGCGGCTGCCGACTCATTTCGTACAGCCTGGATCCGGTTTCGTCGAACCGACCGGCGCCACCCTGCCCGTCCAGTCTTAAGACAATCTGAAGGGCCACCTTCAGACTCCGTTAAGAATTGCCTTTGATACTCCTCCCAAACTTACTCAGGGAGGCGTTCTTGCCCATGCCCGATTTCGACTGGAACATCCCTCTGCCCCTGCACTTCGGCCAAGCCGAAACCCCGCAGATGAGTCTGGCCAGAGCTTTGCCGGACGATCCCCAGCGTCCGGTTTTCGAAGCCTTTATCCAGCAGCGTTTTCGAAAGGCCCATGGCGCCGACATCCGCCAATTCATGCCGCAGCTGTTCGGCATGAGCGATGTGTCAGGCACGCTTTGTGCGGTGGCTGGCGTACGACTGGCCGGTGCCGAACCCTTGTTTCTGGAACGTTATCTGGACGAGGCGATTGATCCGCTGATCAGCGACGCTGCCGGTCAACCCGTGGACCGGGCCGGCATCGTCGAGGTCGGTAACCTCGCCGCCAGCGATACCGGCAGTGCGCGCCTGAGCATCATCGCCATTACCTACCTGTTGGCCATGGGCGGGCTGGAATGGGTGGCGTTCACCGGCAACATCGGGCTGGTGAACAGTTTTCATCGCCTGGGCTTGAAGCCGGTGACGCTCTGCGCCGCCGATCCTGCGCGGCTGGGCGATGACCGTCACCTCTGGGGCAGTTATTACGAGAGTCAGCCATGGGTGCATGTCGGCAACATCCGCGCCGGTTTCATCCATTTGCGCAATATCGGTCTGTTCAATCGCCTGGGGTTGCCGACGTCCCTGGAGGAGTCCAGCCATGTCGCCTGAAATGGAGCGGTTCAAGCAGACCCTGCGCAGTCATGCCGAGCGCAAGACCAACGCCATCGCCTTGTGGGGCGATCAGTTGAAACTGGACTACGCCACGCTGTACGCCGAGGTCATGTATCGCCAACAGCGTCTGCGCGATGAGCACGTCAAAGTGGTCGCGCTGGCCCTGGACAATGGCACCGAAGCGATGCTCTGGGACCTGGCCGTCCTGTTCGAAGGCCTGACCTGTCTGACGTTGCCGCCCTTCTTCAGCCCGGCACAACGCAGTCATTGCCTGGAACAGAGCCAGGCGACACTGGTGATTGCCGAACCGGAACTGGAAGCCGAACTGCAGGCGGCCGGCTACGAGAAGACCGGCGAATTCTGGCGTCGCCCCTTCAGCGGCCCGAACCTGATACCCGAAGGCACCGCCAAACTGACCTTTACCTCAGGCACCACCGGCACGCCCAAAGGCGTGTGCCTGAGCGCCGAGAGCCTTTTGCGGGTGGCCCGTGAACTGGATCAGGCCAGCAAACCCACCGATCCACGGCATCACCTGGCGCTGCTGCCCCTGGCGATTCTGCTGGAAAACCTCGGCTGTTACGCCGCGCTGTATGCCGGTGCGACCTTGAGCGTACCGAGCCAGAAAACCCTGGGCATTCAAGGTGCCAGCGGTGTCGATGTGCCGCGGCTGTTGGGTTGTCTGGCCGCCCGAAAACCGGAAAGTCTGATCCTGGTGCCGCAGTTGCTGCTGATGCTGGTCAGCGCTGCCGAGCAAAAAGCATTCAACCCCCAATCGTTGCGTTTTGCCGCGGTCGGTGGAGCACGGGTTTCCAAAGAGTTACTGCATCGCGCCCAGCGCATCGGCATTCCGGTCTACGAGGGTTACGGGTTGTCGGAATGCTCGTCGGTGGTGTGCCTCAATCGCCCGGGCGCGCGCCGCCCTGGTAGCGTTGGCCGGCCCCTGCCCCATGTCGAGATTCGCCTGGCCGATGATGGTGAAGTGCTGGTCAAGGGCTCGACCCTGCTCGGCTACTTGGGGCAAGCACCCTTGCGCGATGATTGGTGGCCGACCGGCGATCTCGGCGAGTTCGACCCGGAAGGTTTTCTCTACCTCAACGGGCGCAAGAAGCATCAGTTCGTCACCAGTTTCGGCCGCAACGTCAATCCGGAATGGGTCGAGGCCGAACTCACTCAGCGTCGCCACATCGCTCAGGCGTTCGTCCTCGGCGAAGCGATGCCGAGCAACCACGCCCTGCTCTGGCCCCATCGGCCTGACTGCACCGATGAAGAGCTGGCCGCCGCCGTGGCCCAGGCCAACGAGGCCTTGCCCGATTACGCCCAGGTTCATCACTGGACCCGTCTCGATCAACCATTCACCGCCGCCAATGGCTTGCTGACCGCCAATGGCCGACCGCGCCGCGACGCCATCGTCGAGCGTTACCGGGCGCAGCTCACTGACTTCATTTTTTCCGAGGATTCCGCATCATGAGTTTTTTCGACACCCTGCAAGAAGCCACCCAGCAGGAACGCCACGAGTTGTTCAACCTGCCGATCATCCGCGATGCCCTTGAGGGTAAGGTCAGCCTGGAGAGCTACCGCGCCTTCCTCGCCCAGGCCTACTACCACGTGCGCCATACCGTGCCGTTGATGATGGCGTGCGGCGCACGTCTGCCGCAGCGGCTGGAATGGCTACGCAAAGCGGTGTGCGAGTACATCGACGAGGAGTACGGCCACGAACAGTGGGTACTCGACGACATCGCGGCCTGTGGCGGTGATAAAGAGGCGGTGCGTGACGGTCGTCCATCGCTGCCGATCGAGTTGATGGTCAGCTTCCTCTACGACCTGATTGCCCGGGACAACCCGGTGGGCCTGTTCGGCATGGTCAACGTGCTGGAAGGCACCAGCATTGCCCTGGCCACCCACGCGGCCGGCAGCATCCGCGAGCGCCTGGCGCTGCCGGAAACCGCCTTCAGCTACCTGAGTTCCCACGGTTCGCTGGATATCGAACACATGCAGACCTACCGCCGGCTGATGAACACACTCCAAGACCCGGCGGATCAAGCCGCGGTGATTCATGCCTCGAAGGTCGTTTACACGCTCTATACCGACATGTTCCGCGGCCTGCCCCGCGATGGGGAGAACCTGCATGCAGCTGCATGAAGCCCGTGTGGTTTTGACCGGAGCCAGCGGCGGTATCGGCCTGGCCATCGCCAGCGCCCTGTGTGCCAGTGGCGCGCGGGTATTGGCCGTGTCCCGGCACCGGGAGGCGCTGGAGCCCTTGCTCGAACGCTACCCGCTGCACCTGTGTTGGGTCGGCGCTGACCTGACCGTCCCCGGCGACCGACAAAAAGTGCTGGCTGCGGGCGAAGCCATCGGTGGCATCAACCTGCTGGTCAACGCCGCCGGGGTCAACCACTTCGCCATGCTCGAACAGCTCGATGACAGCGAGATCAATGCGATGCTGGCGGTGAACATCAGTGCGCCGATCTGCCTGACCAAGCTTTTGCTGCCGCTGCTCAAGCAAGCCGAGAGCGCCATGGTGGTGAACGTCGGCTCGACCTACGGCTCCATCGGCTACCCCGGTTACGCCAGCTATTGCGCCACCAAGTTTGCCCTGCGCGGGTTCTCCGAAGCCCTGCGCCGGGAGCTGGCCGACACCCGGATCAGCGTGCTTTACGTTGCCCCTCGGGCGACCCACACCAGCATGAACAGCCCGGCGGCCCAGGCGCTGAACGATGCGCTCAAAGCCAATGTCGACGATCCGCAAACTGTCGCTTCGGCGGTCATCCACGCGATTGCCGGTGACCGGCGCGATTTGTACCTGGGCTGGCCTGAACGCTTTTTCGTTCGCCTGAACAGTCTGTTGCCGCATCTGGTGGACCGTGGCTTGCGCAAGCAGTTGCCGTTGATCCGTCGCCTCAGTCAGAAGCCCGATAACGAGAGTCTCAAACCATGAAAAAAATCGTCACTTGCCTGCTGTTCGGGGTGTTGAGCCAAAGCGTCTGGGCGCTGGACGCCGCCGATCAGCAGCGCCTCAATGGCATTCAGCAAAGCTGGGCGCACATTCAATACGAATTGCCCGCCGAACAGCGCACCGTGGCCTTCGAAAAACTCGCGACCCAAGCCTCGGCGTTTACCCAGGAACGCCAATCCCTGGCCGAAGCGTGGATCTGGTCCGGCATTGTCACCAGCAGTTGGGCCGGAGCCCAGGGTGGCCTCGGCGCCTTGAGCAAGGTCAAGGCCGCCAAAGTTGACCTGGAAAAAGCCCTCGCTATTGATCCCAAGGCCTTGCAAGGCTCGGCCTATACCAGCCTTGCCGCGCTGTATGATCGTGTGCCCGGTTGGCCCCTCGGTTTCGGCGATGCCGACAAGGCCGAACAACTGTTAAAGCAGGCCTTGCAGCTGAATCCCGCCGGCATCGACAGTCTGTACTTCTGGGGCGATCACCTTTACCGTCAAAAGCGCTATGGTGAAGCCAGGGACGCACTGCAAAAAGCCCTGCAAGCGGCCCCCCGCCCAGGCCGGGAAAGCGCCGATGCCGGGCGCCGCAAAGAGATCGAAGCGTTACTGGTGGACGTGAACAAAAAACTCAACTGACAGGAGTCCGCGTGCGTTTATTACTGATCGAGGATGACGTGGCCCTCGGCGAGGGCATTCATCAGGCCCTGGGCCGTGAGGGTTACACCGTCGACTGGCTGCAAGACGGCAGCAGTGCCTTGCATTCGCTGCTCAGCGAGACGTTTGACCTGGCCGTGCTCGATCTCGGCCTGCCGCGCATGGACGGTTTGCAAGTGCTGCGTCGCCTGCGTGAAAGCGGCTCCAACCTGCCGGTACTGATCCTCACCGCCCGGGATGCCACCGAAGACCGCATCGCCGGGCTGGATGCCGGGGCCGACGATTACCTGATCAAGCCCTTCGACCTGGCCGAACTCAAGGCTCGCCTGCGGGCCTTGTTGCGACGCAGCGCCGGTCGCGCTCAAGTGCTGATCGAACACGCCGGCATCAGCCTGAACCCCGGTACCCAGCAAGTCAGCTATCAAGGCGAACCGGTGGCGCTGACGCCCAAGGAGTATCAACTGCTCCACGAGTTGCTCTCGCCTCCGGGCCGGGTCATGACCCGCGATCACCTGATGCAACTGCTTTACGGCTGGAACGAAGAAGCCGAAAGCAACACTCTGGAAGTGCATATCCATCACCTGCGCAAGAAGTTCTCCACGGACCTGATCCGCACCATTCGCGGTGTCGGGTACCTGGTGGAGGAGCGTGGATGACTTCGATCCGGCGTCGCACCCTGACGCTGATCATCGGCCTGATGCTGACGGGTCTGGCGATCATCAGCGTGCTCAACCTGCACGACAGCAATCACGAAATTGCCGAAGTCTACGACGCCCAACTGGCCCAGAACGCCCGGCTGTTGCAGGGTGTGATGCGCATGCCGCTGGCCAGCAATGAACACACCGAACTGTATCAAGCGTTCAACAAGGCCTTGAGTGAAGCGGTGCCGAGAGTCGATGGTCATCCCTATGAAAGCAAAATTGCCTTTCAGGTGTGGAATCGCAAGGGCGAAGTACTGGTGCACACCGCCAGTGCGCCCTCCTTCACGGCGCCGCCGACGAAATCCGGTTTCAGCGATGTGGTGGATCTGCACAACCGCCATTGGCGGGTGTTCATGCTCGAAGACAAACAGAATGACCTGCGCATCTGGGTCGGTGAACGGGACGACGTGCGTGCGGACCTGGTAGACCGGATCGTGCGTCATACCCTGTGGCCCAATGTGTTGGGCAGCCTGATATTGGCGGCCATGGTCTGGCTGGCTATTGGCTGGGGGCTCAAACCCCTGGCCAATATGGCGCAAACGTTGCGGGCACGGCACAGCGGTTCTCTGGAGCCGTTGCAACTGACCCCGTTGCCCAGCGAACTGGAACCGATGCAGGCAGCGCTCAACCGCATGCTCGCACAAATTCAAGAGGTGCTTGGCCGCGAACGGCGCTTCATCGCCGACGCCGCTCACGAATTACGCACGCCGCTGGCCGTGCTGCGGGTGCATGCGCAAAACCTGCAGGAAGCCGGCACGGAACAGGAGCGTCGTGAGTCCCTGGCGTTTCTGATTGCCGGGGTCGACCGCACCAGTCGCCTGGTCAATCAGCTGCTGACCATGGCCCGTCTCGAACCCAAGGCCGTGGCGCCGGTGGAGCAAAGCATCGACCTGAGCGAAACGGTGCGCGCCAGTCTGGCCCAACTCACGCCCTGGTTATTGAGCAAGAACCTGGAGCTGGCCTTCGATGTCGCTGACCAGCCTTTTGAAGTGCTTGCCGACGCTGCCGCCATCGACATCGCCCTGAACAATCTGGTCACCAACGCCGCGAATTTTTCGCCGGAGCATGGCGTCATCACGGTGCAATTGAGCCGGGACGACGGGTTCTACAACTTGAGCGTCCAGGACCAGGGGCCAGGCATCGACGAAGCGGATCGCGCACGGTTGTTCGAACGTTTTTACAGCCGCGGAAATACCGGAGGCGCGGGGTTGGGACTGACCATCGTCAGCACCATTGCGACGCGGCTGGGTGGGCGGATTACCTTGGTCAATCTACCGGAAGGAGGGTTGCGGGCGACCCTGTCGATTCCTGATGGCCAGAACCACAGCTCTGTGCAACGGACCAACCGCGAGCTGCCGCCCAATGGCTGAGTGACTACAGCCGTACGCCTAAACACAATCCCTTGTAGGAGCGAGGCTTGCCCGCGAAGGCGTCAGGTCTGGCACACCACGTCATCGTTCTTCGCGGGCACGCCTCGCTCCTACATCTATGGGGAGTGGAGTTCATATTTCTAAGGTGTATTGATTTTATCCAGCACCCGGTTCGCCGTGATCTCCGCGACCATGATGCTGTTCGAAATGCCCAGCAGGGCGTAGCGCGATTCACCCTCCAGATGATCCACCAACTGATGGACCATCACATCGACCGAGGCCAGCGTCTCGACCAAAAAAACCGCCAGGGTTTCGGTAGTCGCCTCTGGGTCCACGGCAAACAGCTTGCTGGGTTTACGCGCGATGGCTTTGATGTCGGCATTCGATGGTAAGTGGAAGTCGAGGGCGCGTTCGGCGGCCTCGTTGAGTTTGTTTGAATTGGGTTCGTACGGGGATATCGGATCGGTGTCCGGCGGATTGGGCGTAGGTTTAATCATGGTGAAACTCCTAATTGTTCATTAGGAGCTACCAACATCACTTGCAGATGATGGGTGGCAGCTATGTGCGGGTCTGCAAGACCGGGAAACCAGGAACCCGGCAGATCCGAAGATCTCCCGCACAAAGCCGCCATTTCGAGGACATAAACAAGCGTCCTTGGCAGGGCTATGCGACTGGTATTCCGGCGAGCTTGCAGACCCGATCACTGATGGGCAGTGACGGGAATCAAGTTACCGACGGCCCCCTAGACGCACAAGCTGGCGGATTCTGTCTTACGTGTAGGGGGTGGCGCAAGACGTTGTAGCCTTAGGATGGTAACGGCAAGCTTCATTTAAACGATCGCGATTTCTCTTGTTTAAATGGACTGTGAGCGAGATGCAGCCTCACTCGCGGCGGATGCCTCTGTAGGAGCGAGGCTTGCCCGCGAAGGCGTAAGGTCTGGCACACCGCGTTATCGTTCTTCGCGGGCAAGCCTCGCTCCTACAGGGGAATGGAGCCTTGCAGCAGATGTTGCTCGCGCTCACACAACTCCACCACGTAATCCCACAGCACCCGCAATCGCACCGATTTGTGCAGCTCGCGCCGCGTACTGATCCAGTAACTGCGCTGGATGCTTTCATCCGGCAACAACGGCACCAGTTGGGGATCGGCGCTGGCCATGTAACACGGCAGCACGGCGATCCCCAGGCCCGAGCGGGCGGCCTGTTGCTGGGCGATGACGCTGGTGCTGTGAAAGACCACCTGGGGGTTGCGGCAGAAGCTGTTGAGGAACATCAGCTCCTGACTGAACAGCAAGTCGTCGACGTAGCCGATCCACGCATGGCGACCGAGGTCTTCGCGGCTGCGCAGCGGTGGCGAACGGTCCAGATAGGCCTGGCTGGCGTAGAGCGCCAGTCGGTAATCGGTGAGTTTTCGGGTGACCAGCATGTCGGCGGCCGGGCGTTCCAGGTGGATGCTGATCTCGGCTTCACGGTTGAGAATGCTGACGAAGCGCGGCACCGCCACCAGCTCCACTTCCAGCCCCGGATAGCGTTCGAACAGCCCGTTCATGCGGCTGGCCAAGAACATGATGCCCAACCCCTCAGTCACTCCGACACGGATCTTGCCCAGCGGCGCGGATGACTGGGTGATTTCTTCCTGAGCCAGCAGCGCGACGTTTTCCATGGCCTCGGCGTGTTTGAGCAGTGCTTCGCCGGCCGGGGTCAGTTCGTAGCCCTGGGCATGCTGGACGAACAGCGCAGTGCCGAGGCTTTTTTCGATGGCTTCGATGTGCCGGGCCACGGTGGCGTGGGTGGTGTTCAAACGGCGAGCGGCGGTCAGCAAGCGGCCGCTACGCTGCAATTCGAGAAAAAACCGCAGGTCATTCCAGTCGAACATGAACCATCCTTGACGTTATGCCGTTAACGGCGCTGTTTAAAAACGCACAGCAGCTGCGCAAAAACTAACATTCTTTTAACGAAAGCTAACAACTAGGATGACCGACAACAAGAACAACAATAGAGGTCAGGGATGCAGACTTCCCTTGATGAATACGACTACATCGTGGTCGGCGCCGGGCCGGCCGGTTGTTTGCTGGCCAATCGACTGTCGGCCAACCCACAGCATCGCGTGCTGCTGCTCGAAGCCGGCGGCCGCGACAACTACCCGTGGATTCACATTCCCGTCGGTTACCTGTTCTGCATCGGCAACCCGCGCACCGATTGGTGCTTCAAGACCGAAACGCAACCGGGCCTGCAAGGCCGCGCCCTGAGCTACCCGCGCGGCAAGGTGCTCGGCGGCTGTTCCTCAATCAACGGCATGATCTACATGCGCGGCCAGGCTGGCGATTACGACGGCTGGGCGGCCGAGGGCAATGTTGGCTGGAGCTGGCAAGACGTACTGCCCCTGTTCAAACAAAGCGAAAACCATTTTGCCGGCGACTCGGAATTTCACGGTGCTGCCGGGCAATGGCGAGTCGAGCGGCAGCGTCTGTCGTGGCCGATCCTCGATGCGTTTCGCACGGCGGCCGAGCAAAGCGGCATCGCCAGCGTCGATGACTTCAATCAGGGCGACAACGAAGGCTGCGGCTACTTCCAGGTCAATCAAAAAGCCGGAGTGCGCTGGAACGCGGCCAAGGCGTTTCTCAAACCGATCCGCCAGCGCGCCAATCTCACGGTGCTGACCGACGTCGAAGTGGACCGCGTGCTGCTGGAAAACGGCCGTGCCTCGGCGGTCAGCGCACGTTGGCAAGACCAGGCGAAAACCTTCAAGGCGCGCAAGGAAATTGTCCTGTGTGCCGGTGCCGTCGGTTCACCCGGCATCCTTCAGCGTTCCGGTATCGGCCCTCGCCCACTGCTGCAAAAACTGGGCATCGGCGTTGCCCATGAACTGCCCGGCGTGGGCGGCAACCTGCAAGATCACCTGCAACTGCGGCTGATCTACAAACTGGAAAACGCCCGCACCCTGAATCAAATTGCCGGCACGCTGTGGGGCAAGATGGGCATGGGCCTGCGTTATCTGTATGACCGCAGCGGCCCGCTGTCCATGGCGCCGAGCCAACTTGGTGCCTTCGCCCGTTCGGGACCGGAACAGACCTCGGCGAACCTCGAATACCACGTGCAGCCGTTGTCGCTGGAGCGTTTCGGCGAGCCGCTGCACGCCTTCCCCGCGTTCACCGCGTCGGTTTGCGATCTGCGCCCGCAAAGCCGTGGCCGAATCGACATTCGCTCCGCCGACCCACGGGAAGCGCCGCTGATTCAGCCCAACTACCTGAGCCATCCCGAAGACTTGCGAGTGGCAGCCAATGCCATCCGCCTGACCCGCCGCATCGTCTCCGCGCCCGCCTTGCAAGCGTTCAAACCGGTCGAGTATCTGCCCGGCGACAGCTTGCAGAGCGAAGAACAATTGCACGAAGCCGCCGCCCGGATTGGCACGACGATTTTCCACCCGGTGGGCACCTGCCGGATGGGTAACGATGCCCACGCGGTGGTCGACGCCGAGTTGCGCGTCCACGGTATTCCGGGCCTGCGCATCGCCGACGCCTCGATCATGCCGCGCATCACCTCGGGCAATACCTGTTCGCCGACGTTGATGATCGCTGAGAAGGCTGCGCAGTTGATCCTCAATCCCGACACAAGGAGCATCAACCTGCAGAAGCCAACTGTAGGAGCGAGGCTTGCCCGCGAAGAACGATGACGCGGTGTGTCAGGTCTGACGCCTTCGCGAGCAAGCTTCGCTCCTACAAAGATCGACGTACACCCCGCTTTATGGATAAACGCGGCACCCGCCCACAAGGCTGGCGCCGACAGTGGAACAACAAAAACAATCACTGTGAGGGATACCGATATGTCAGAACATGTTCAGCCCATGGAAGCCGTCCGCAGCGCCGGCACCAGTCAGGAAACCCAGAAAGTCATCTTCGCCTCGTCCCTCGGGACGGTGTTCGAGTGGTACGACTTTTTCCTCTATGGCGCCCTCGCGGCGGTCATCAGCAAACAGTTCTTCGCCGGGGTCAACGACACCACGGCGTTCATCTTCGCGCTCATGGCCTTCGCCGCCGGCTTCATCGTGCGGCCGTTCGGTGCGCTGGTGTTCGGACGCTTGGGAGACATGATCGGGCGCAAATACACGTTCCTCGCGACCATCGTTCTGATGGGGCTGGCGACCTTCTGCGTGGGCTTGCTGCCGACCTACGCGAGCATCGGCATTGCCGCGCCGATCATCCTCGTGGTGCTGCGTATGCTTCAGGGTCTGGCACTGGGCGGAGAGTACGGCGGCGCTGCCACTTACGTCGCCGAACACGCACCGATGGGCAAACGCGGTTTCCACACCAGCTGGATTCAGTCCACCGCCACCCTCGGCTTGCTGCTGTCGCTGCTGGTGGTGCTCGGCTGCCGCTACTTCACCGGCGACCAGTTCGAAGTCTGGGGCTGGCGCATTCCGTTTCTGTTTTCCATCGTGCTGCTGGGCATCTCGACCTGGATTCGCTTGAGCCTGCATGAGTCGCCTGCGTTCGTGAAAATGAAAGAAGAAGGCAAGCTCTGCAAGTCGCCGCTGCGCGATTCCTTCGGCAAATGGGACAACCTCAAAGTGGTGCTGATTGCGCTGTTCAGCATCAACGCCGGGCAAGCGGTGACTTTCTACGCGGCGCAGTTCTATGTGCTGTTCTTCCTCACCCAGTTCCTGAAAATGGACCCGGCCCTGGCCAACAGTTTGCTGATCGTCAGCGTGATCATCGGCGCACCGTTCTTCATTTTTTTCGGCTGGCTGTCGGACAAGGTCGGGCGCAAACCGGTGCTGATGATCGGCCTGTTGCTGGCCACTGCGCTGTACTTTCCGATCTTCAAGACCCTGGCCCACTACGCCAACCCGGCCATCGACCAGGCCAGCCGCCAGGCACCGATCACCGTGCTGGCCGACCCGGCCACCTGCACGTTCCAGTTCGACCCGGTGGGCAAGGCTAAATTTGATAGCCCGTGCGACAAGGTCAAAACCTTCCTGGTCAAACAGGGCCTGCCCTACAACAGCGAAGCGGCACCGGCCGGCAGCACCGTGCAGGTGAGCATTGGCGAGGTGAAAATCGATGGCTACGATGAAGCCGCCCTGCGCGGCGCAGTAACCCTGGCCGGGTATCCGTCACAAGCCGACACCCAGCTGATCAACAAACCGATGATCGTGGTGCTGATCGTCGCGCTGATCATCATCTCCGCCATGTGCTACGGCCCGCTGGCGGCGCTGATGGTCGAACTGTTCCCGACCCGCATCCGCTACACCTCCATGTCCCTGCCCTACCACATCGGCAACGGCTGGTTTGGTGGTTTCCTGCCGACGGTGTCGTTTGCGCTGGTGGTGTACACCGGGGATATTTTCTATGGGCTGTGGTACCCGGTGGTGATTACCGGGGTGAGCCTGGTGGTGGGGATGATCTGTTTGCGTGAGACCAAGAATGTGGATCTGGACAAGAACTGACGTCACGAACCATTAGCCCAGGCTTACCTGTGGGAGCGGGGGGGGGGGCGCGGGGGGGGGGTGGGTGGAAAAGAAAAGTTTCCGGGCCCACCCCCACACCCCCCACCCCCCCCC
>NZ_JBIVCD010000005.1:165482-219252 GCF_044746425.1 Pseudomonas sp. NPDC086112
GTGGGAGCGGGCTTGCTCGCGAAGAGGGAGTGTCAGTCGACATCAATGTTGCCTGGCACACCGCCTTCGCGAGCAAGCCCGCTCCCACATGGATTGCGTTCAGGCAACAAGTCCCTACGCCTCAGGTATCAAGCACCTCAAACGTCACTTCTTCAGGATAAAACGCCACATACCCGCCAATCTGCGCAACCGACACCTTCGGATGCTCATAACTCCATACCGCATTGGCACCTTCATGCCCGGGGATTTGCAGGCTGAAATAGCTGGCATCGCCCTTGTACGGGCAATAGCTGGTGTGGTCGGTGCGGGCGAAATATTGTTCGGCAATGTCCTCCCGCGGGATGTAGTACACCGGAGGATAATTGGCCTCATGCATGACCAGCGCCCGAGTGGATGACGCCACTTGAATGCCATGGAACTTCACCACCACGCAGCCGGGTTGTGGGCTGATGGCGATGGGATTACCGGGTCCGGGGGCTTTCATAAAGGGTCCTCTGTCGCTGCTGCGCTGTAATCCGCGCTCCGACAGGTATACCTCATGTTTCGGTATCGCGACTGCTTCACAGCCGAACGGAGCATGCTTGGGCTACAGTGAGGTCCCCAAAACAGCATGCCCCGCCAGGAGAGCAGCATGGACATTGCCAACATCCCCTTCGGCACCACCGACTGGTCGCAAATCGAACCCACTGAACACCGGGGCGAGACTGGCAGCGCCCTGTGGCGCACCCGGCAGTTCGGCGCGATTCGAGTGCGCATCGTCGAATACACGCCGGGGTATCTGGCCGATCACTGGTGCTCAAAGGGGCATGTGCTGTTTTGCCTGGAGGGGGAACTGCACACTGAACTGGAAGACGGTCGAGTCTTCGTTCTCACGCCGGGCATGAGCTATCAAGTGGCGGACAAT
The DNA here is from genome assembly GCF_044746425.1 of Pseudomonas sp. NPDC086112. Classification (NCBI taxonomy): domain Bacteria; kingdom Pseudomonadati; phylum Pseudomonadota; class Gammaproteobacteria; order Pseudomonadales; family Pseudomonadaceae; genus Pseudomonas; species Pseudomonas sp. NPDC086112. The sequence continues at coordinate 166,387 of NZ_JBIVCD010000005.1, forward strand.
GCCGAAGCGCATCGTTCATCCACCGCCATGGGCGCCAGGTTGTTTGTGGTGGACTGACTGCTGTCATCAACCGCAACAGCCTAAGCTGTACATCCATACAGATAAAGATTGCTCCATCGCTCATCAGCCGCCATTCTGTGCACCTCTCGAACACTGATTGATGATGGTGGTTATGCAGCTGTACCTCTGTGAAAAACCCTCCCAGGCCAAAGACATCGCGGCCGTGCTCGGCGCCAAGCGCCGGGGCGACGGCTGCTGGCTGGGAACGGGTGTCACGGTGACCTGGTGCATCGGCCATCTGCTGGAAACCGCACCGCCGGATGCCTATGACGCGCGTTACAAGCGTTGGGTGCTGGCGGATCTGCCGATCATTCCCGAAAAATGGAAGATGACCGTCAAACCGCGCACGGCCAGCCAGTACAAGGCGGTCAAACGCTTGCTCGGCGAGGCCAGTGAACTGGTGATTGCCACCGACGCCGACCGTGAGGGCGAGATGATCGCCCGGGAGCTGGTGGAACATTGCCGTTATCGCGGGCCGATCCGGCGATTGTGGCTGTCGGCGCTGGACGATGCTTCGATCCGCAAGGCACTGGCGGCGCTCAAGCCAGGGGCCGAGACGTTCAGCCTTTATCATTCGGCGCTGGGGCGCTCCCGGGCCGACTGGTTGATCGGGATGAACATGAGCCGCCTGTTCACCCTGCTGGGGCGTCAGTCCGGCTATCAGGGTGTGTTGCCGGTCGGTCGGGTGCAGACGCCGACCTTGCGTCTGGTGGTGGATCGCGATCGCAGCATTGCCGATTTCGTCCCGGTCGCTTATTGGGCGATCGATGTGCAACTGCTGCACGACGGCACCGCGTTCACCGCCCAATGGCGCGCGGCCTCCGACGCTTGCGATGATCAGGATCGCTGCCTGAATCAGGCCTTGGCGCAACAGGCAGCCTACGCAATGGGCAACGCAGCAAGCGCTCGGGTGATCAAACTGCGCACCGAACGCATGCGCGAAGTCGCGCCTTTGCCGTTCGACCTGGGCACGTTGCAGGAAGTCTGCTCGAAGAAACTCGGGCTCGGCGCCCAGGAAACACTCGATATCGCCCAGGCGCTGTACGAAACCCACAAAGTCATTACCTACCCGCGCAGCGACTGCGGCTACCTGCCGCTGAGTCAGCACAGCGAAGCACCGGCTATCCTGGCCGCGCTGAGGCAGGCCGATCCGGCCCTGAATGCCTTGCACGATTATCTGGAACCCCAGCGTCGCTCACGGGCCTGGAACGATGCCAAGGTCAGCGCTCACCACGGCATCATTCCCACTGCAGCGGCGAAAAATCTCGAGCGACTGGCAGGCAAACAACGGGCGGTCTACACCCTGATTCGTGCACGTTACCTGGCACAGTTCCTGCCCAACCATGAATACGACCGGACCCAGGCCGACTTCGATTGCGCCGGTGAAGCCTTGCGCGCGGTGGGCAAGCAGATTGTCGAGCCCGGCTGGAAACGCGCCCTGCCCGAGGCCCTTGCACCCGCCAAGGGCCGCGAAGCACCGGCACCACAAACACTGCCGGCACTGGCCGAAGGGCGTGACTGTGCAGTGGCGGATGTGAAGCTCAAGGACCTCTGGACCCAACCGCCCAAGCCATTCACCGAAGGCGATCTGATCAAGGCGATGAAGAACGTCGCCAAACTGGTGGAGGATCCACTGCTCAAGCAAAAGCTGAAGGACACCACCGGCATCGGCACCGAAGCCACACGCGCCTCGATCATCCAGGGCCTGCTGGACCGCGGCTACCTGATCAAGAACGGCAAGGCCCTGGCCGCGACACCGGCAGCGTTCAGCCTGATCGATGCCGTGCCGCGTGCGATTGCCGATCCCGGCACCACGGCGATCTGGGAGCAGGCCCTGGACATGGTGCAGAGCGGCGAAATGAGCCTGGAAGAATTCGTCACCAAACAGGCGGCGTGGATGAGCAAGCAGGTGGCCCGTTGCGCCGGCCTGAACCTGACCATCAGCGGACCGGCAAGCCCGGCCGGGCGTGGCGCCACACCGTGGAAAAACAAACGCAAACCGGCCAAACGCAAGCCCTCGACCGGCACCAAACGCGCAGCGAAACCGGCAAGCAAGACTTGAGAGCACTTGCAACGAATCGAAACCTGTAGGAGCGTGACTTGCCCGCGAAGAACTCACCGCGGTTTTTCAGGTATTACGCGTTATCGTTTTTCGCGGGCAAGCCTCGCTCCTACAGGTACTGCGGCGCATCGGGCAACAGCCCTGCTTTCTGAAAGGTACAACCATGACGACAGTCAGAAGCCAGCCCTCAATAGAACTGCACGCCGCTCAGCGCGACGAACTGGAAACCATCGAGAACCTGATGCAGTTCTACGTGTATGACTTCAGCGAATGGTTGCCGCTGAAACTCGGTGAACATGGCTTCTTCAACATCCAGCCCAAACAGGACTACTGGCGAAATCCGGCAACCAGGCCGTTTCTGATCAAGGTTGATGGCGAGCTTGCCGGTTTCGTGACCGTGGATAACGAAACCCATATCGTCGGTGCGGAGCACAACATCGGCTACTTTTTTGTCAGCCGACGCTTTCGCGGCCAAGGCGTCGCGAAGTTTGTCGTCTCCGCCCTCTTGAACCGGTTCCCCGGTCAATGGCAGATTTTCCACATCGATGCCAACCAGCCTGCGCGTCGGTTCTGGGCCAAGGTGATACCCGATCTCACCGGCTCAGCATTCACCGTGCATCAACTGGCAGTGGACGGCTACCCCTGCACCGTTTACCGCTTTAAAAGATCGCAGCCTTCGGCAGCTCCTACCCCGGCCCCGTAGGAGCGAGGCTTGCCCGCGAAGGCCATCACACGGACAAACTGCTGGACCGCGTCATCGTTCTTCGCGGGCAAGCCTCGCTCCTACGGAAGGCTGCGATCTTGACGATTCCAGCACCGCAAAAGCTCTGCTGGTGCTAGCCACGCCGACTTTCTAATTCCAAAACCACTTTGCCCGACAATATGTAGTGAACAAAAATAATCACTACAAAACCGTTGACGCCTCCGATTTGCCCTTGCATGATGCAGACATCTCCCCGATCGGGAGTACAGGCAACACGTTTGAGCAAGCTCGTCTGACCGCCGAGCTGTTTTTCCCGGATACACGCTGCCCACAAGGCAGATTGAAGAAGCTGACCTGGCCTGAACGTCCAGTACAAAGGACGAGAAGCGCTGGCGATCAATCCTCATGAAGCTTGTGGCCGACCCTGAAAATGTCGGCAGTGGCCTCCAGGTTTTCGCTGCTTCTCTTCGTTGTGACGCTATTGCGTAGCAGTTATTCAACACGACTACATGCAACAGACGCGAGACCCCGTCGTATTGACGGCCGACCGCTGACGTCCTGGTTTCGGTGCCAGGGATCAACTAACCGATGGGCTACTTGTATTAGCGAATCAACTTTGAAAGATCACCAAATGGTCAAGGGGCTTACAATGAATCTGAACAATCAACCTACTATCGATGAACTGGCTCGCTTGTTCGCTGCGCAAAAAGACAGCCAGGACAGCCATATTCTGTGGATCAGCAAATCGGGCCAGGTCCATATCGACTGCCTGTCGCCCCATGCCCACGAAGAAGAGTTCGACCGGAACAACCAGAACCTGCTCGCCCGACTGAAGATGTACCGTCGCGGCCAGGGTTATGTCGGCAAGAAAGCCGCGGCCGACAAAGACTTCATCGGTAATGTGCTGCAAACGCTGAAACAGGCGTGGGCATCGATGCAGAACCAGAACGAAGTTCGGGTGATTGATCGCTTGTATTGATATCCCCTCAGTAAAGAAAGAAGGCCCCGCTCGGAGTATCGAGCGGGGCCTTTTCGTTTGTCTCGTGCGCACCAAACAAAGCTATGGTTAACCGTATGCCCTGCTGGATCTCTGGAGGCTTGCGATGAACAAAATCCTGATATTCATAGTGTTCGCGATGGCGAATGCTGTCCATGCGAACACCCTCCCTGGCATTCCCTCATTCGATGTGGACTGCCCCGGTAAAGTCGTCGTCCATGCGGATCAGGACGGTCCGGTATTGATCAACAGCAAAGAGGCGGTAACCAAAGCCATCAACGATCGCCACTTCGAAGCCAGGGGTTCGGGCATCACGATCTCGATCATCCTCGCCGATGATGATTCGGTGACCGTGTCCTCCACCGGCAAGGCTCCCAATGGGCTGTGCCAATCAGTGGATGACTGACTTCGCCGACTCGACCGCAGCCGCGCCCAATACCAGATCCATGAAGGCCACCGACGCCGCACTGTGATAGTTGTTTTTGCGCCGAAGCAGCGCGGCCCCTCGGTTGGGCGCCGCCCCCTGCAGTGGAATTTTGCGCAATGCCCGTTCCGCGGTGGCGATGGGTTCCGGCAGGATGGTGGCCATCGGCGCGTGACGAATGACCTCCAACAGCGTACTCACCGAGTTCACCTCGATCGCCACCTTGGGCGTAATGTTCTGTTGCCGAAAATACCCGTCGATGGAAGATCGGGTGATGAAGCCCGGCGTCAGCAACGCGAACTCCAATTGCGCCACCTCCTTCGGCGATAGCGGGTTCTGGCGCTCGTACAACGGATGACTGCGCCCGACCATCAAGCCCAACGTCTCGACAAACGCCGGCACGCACTCGATGTCGGGGCTTCTCACCGGGGTAAAGGCAATGGCAATGTCCAGCGAGTCATCGAGCAACCCGGCCTCGATGTCATCCATCGATAACTCGAAAATCTGCAGATGGATGTTCGGAAAATTCGCCACGTAGTCGCGCACCAACGGCCCCACCAGATATGCCATGAACGTTGGCGTCATGGCCAGTCGCAAACTGCCGCGGGACAAATCCTTCACGTCATGCAGCGCGCGTTTCCCTGCTTCAAGTTCCACCAGTACCCGACGAGCACTTTCGATATAGGCCAGCCCCGCATCGGTCGGTTTGACCGTGCGCGAAGTGCGGTCGAACAGGTTGACGCCGAGGGATTCCTCCAGTTGCCGGATCTGCTGGGACAGCGTCGGTTGGGAGACATGCAGCGCCTCGGCGGCGCGGGTGAAGCCGCCGTGGTCGGCGACTGCCAGCAAATAGCGCAAATGTCGGAGCAGCATGGGCACACCATCTATAGGCAGAACTTATGCGAAGCATTGTATATCGGTCTTGGACGCTATGGATAAATCGATCGAAGATGGCTGCACTTTCCAGCGACAACCGATAGGAGTCACACCATGCAACAGTCCCACGCTTATCAGGATCCGAGTCTGGCCCTGACCACTTCGATCCTCGATGCCAAGGCGCGCAAGAGTCTGTCCTGGCAGGATCTGACTGACGGCACCGGCCTGGGTTTGGCCTACGTCACTGCCGCCCTGCTCGGCCAGCATCCGCTGCCGGAAGCTGCCGCCAAGGTGATTGGCGAGAAACTCGAACTGGACGCCGACGCCGTGGCCCGCCTGCAGATCATTCCGCTGCGCGGTAGCCTCTCGGGTGTCCCGACCGACCCGACCATCTACCGTTTCTACGAAATGATCCAGATCTACGGCACCACGCTCAAAGCCCTGGTTCACGAGCAATTCGGCGACGGCATCATCAGCGCGATCAACTTCAAGCTGGACATGAAGAAAGTTGAAGACCCGGAAGGTGGTTCTCGCGCCGTGATTACTCTGGACGGCAAGTTCCTGCCGTTGCGTCCGTTCTAAGACAGCCTGTAGGAGCGAGGCTTGCCCGCGAAGAACGATGACGCGTAATACCTGAAAAACCGCAGTGCATTCTTCGCGGGCAAGCCTCGCTCCTACAGGTTCTGCGTCTTCCCCCCTCACTCATGCAAGGAAGTCAGCCATGAAAGCGCTCATCGAAGGTTTATTGAAGTTCCAGAACGAAGCCTTCCCACAACGTACCGACCTGTTCAAACACCTGGCCACCACCCAGCATCCCGGCACATTGTTCATCACCTGTTCCGACAGCCGCGTAGTGCCGGAATTGCTGACCCAGCAAGAGCCCGGCGAACTGTTCGTGGTGCGCAATGCCGGCAACATCGTGCCCTCGTACAGTCCGCATCCCGGCGGCGTGTCGGCCACGGTCGAATATGCGGTCGCGGTATTGGGCGTGACGGACATCGTGATCTGCGGGCATTCGGACTGCGGCGCCATGACCGCCATCGCTCAGTGCACATGCATGGATCACCTGCCCGCCGTCAGCGGCTGGTTGCAACACGCCGAGTCGGCCAAGGTAATCAATGACTCCCGCCCTCACGCCAGCGACGCAGCCAAGGTAAGTTCGATGGTCCGGGAAAATGTCATCGCCCAACTGGCGAATATCCAGACTCACCCGAGCGTGCGCCTGGCCCAGGAAAAAGGCCTGCTGAATCTGCATGGTTGGGTTTATGACATCGAGACCGGCTCTGTCGATGCGCTGGATGCCAGCCGGCGCAACTTCGTGTCGCTGGCCGAGCACCCGGACACCTGTGCGGTGTATGGTCAAGCGGTCGAAGCCGCCTGAAGGGTTCGTCTGCCCGAGCTGCACCAAGCTTGGCGCAGCGTTACAAAGTGGGCACGCGCGCGACTACGCCCGTCCTCGATTCCCGACCGGGAATGTGACACTCACAAGATCGCCCCTGTCATTTATCGTCGATTTTTGTAGACGATTGTGACCGACGCTCAGTGGTCTCTTCGGCATTGGGCGCTTCTGGAAAACTGCCCGGCGTGAACACATGAGTGAGCAATTCGCTGGCATCGATGTCGACGACACCAGGAACCGAACGGGCCAGAGCAACAGCCTGCTCACACTGTCTATGAGTGTTGACGCGGCCGCTCAATGCCACCCTGCCCGCATGGGTTTTGACATGGACATGCAGGCCAAGGGATGAGTCGGCCAATGCCAGGGCCGACTTCACTCTGGTGGTAATCCACGCGTCGTGAACGACCGATTCCAGATCATGAGAGTAATGTTGAAAGGAATGAAGTTTCATGGCGCAACTCTCCCTCACGTAATCAGATGCGCCGCCCGCCCCACCGCAGACGCGGACACACATTAAGTATAGTGCGTGCCGTTGCCTGCGGTCGGGGGGGGGGGGCTGTCCCTGATGCCGGTAAGATATGAAGAGCGACGAATATCCTGTGGGAGCGGGCTTGCTCGCGAAGACGGCGGCACAGTCAACAATGATGTCGCCTGACACACCGCTTTCGCGAGCAAGCCCGCTCCCACAGGTTTGCGCGGCTTAACTTACCGAGCTGGAGTGGCGTCTCAGCGCTTGACCGACAGACTCGTCTGCGTCATGCGACTACGGATGGTAAACACACCATCCCCCGAGAGAATCGCGCTGCGCGCAAACAGGCGGCCACTTTCCCAGTTCGAAAGCCCCAGTTCCGGCTTGTTCAGCGCGTACTGACCGTCAACCCAGCGGGTAATCCCGTTGCCAACAAAAGGCGCGTTGACCGCGTTGTAGAAACGCTCCTGTGACGGGGCATCTTCACTGATCAGCGACACGGTGAATTGCGGGCTGTAACGATTGAACAAGGCAATGGCCTGGTCCAGGTCGTCGACGATCTTCAGGCTGACTTCCGGGGTTTCTTCCCACTCCCACTCGCGGCCCAATTGATCCTCGGGCAGCGGTTCGGCCAACGCTTCGGTCTGATAGCCTTCGGCGCGATACACCTCGACGCTCGCGGTTTGCCAATCAATTGGCAAATGCTGTTCGCTCCCCTCGACGATATGCAACTTGCAGCCCTGGTCCCGAGCGGTGCCAGCCTGTTGCAGTGCATCGAGAAACAGCGGCACCAGTTCGGCGGCGCGGTCGCGGTGGATCAAGCAAACGTTGAGGGTGTTGCAGACTTTGCGGTCCAGCGAGTTGCGCACTACGGCGGCAAAGCGCTGGGCATCGACGTGTTTGTCGGCGATCAGCCACGCGCCGCCGGTACCGTGCAAGCTGACGGCGGTGCCGGCCTGTTGCGCGATGCTGCCCAACTGGCTGACCGCCCGTCCCGAACCACGGGCCACGGCCAATGACAGGCGCCGATCGGCGAACATCGCCCAACCAGCGGCGTGATTGACGCTTTCCACCAGTGACACCGCACCGGTCGGCAATCCGGCATCAGCCAATGCAGGATTCAATGCGTGGGTGACGATGGCCTGGGCAGTGCCCAACGCATCGCTGCCAATGCGCAGCACCGCAGTGTTGCCCGTGCGCAATACACCGGCGGCGTCGGCAAAGACATTCGGTCGGCCTTCGAACACGAACGCGACGATACCCAGCGGCGAGACCACTTGCTCGACTTTCCAGCCGTCGTGCTCGACGCAGCTCACGACCTTGCCGCGAATGGCCGGAGCATCACGCCAGGCCCGCAGGCCGGCGATCATGTCGCCGCGCATGCGTTCATCGGCCAGCAACCGCGTGGTGGAACGCCCGCGCGCCTTGGCTCGCTCGATGTCGGCCAGGTTGGCGGCTGCAATCAGGGCCCAGCATTCCGGGGTTTCCAAGCGTTGAGCAAAATGATCGAAGAACTCGCTGATGGCGTGATCCGAGACGCCGGACATTGCAGCGAATGCCGCTTCGGCGCGCTCGATGGCGACAGCCGCCGCTTGCTGGTCGGCCACCGGGATCAACAACAATTCGCCGCTGACCTGCTCCACCAGCAGATGGTCGCCGGGCTGAAAGCGCGCCGCCAGTTCGGGGCTGACGACAGTGACACGATTACCGGCAAAAGGGATTGGTGTGCCAGCGACTAGACGTTCGAGCGCAAGAGACATGAAACGGTTTCACCATGCAGGAGAGCGGCCAGAAAATGTATAGGAAAATCCGTGGAGCGTCATTCACTGGGGCGCAGTAGCGGTTACTTTTTAGAAAGTCGAAAGACATCTTGCTCCAGGCGATTGCTCCCCTGTTTGCGCCATCCGGCGTTCGCGTCATACACCACCAGCAGCAAGGGCTCTTCTACGCCGGCGGTGCTGACAAAGGTCAGTCCTTCGGCATGATCGCGGCCTTTATCCTCTCCTTGCCCGTAAGGAACTTCTAGGACCGGCGTCAATTGTTCGCTGAAGACAAAACTTTCGTCTGTTGGTCTGGCACCGTCGAGCCAGCGAAATACGCTGACAGGCCCGTCGAGGTTCATCGTCGGCCCGGCCAGAATCAGCATGTCGTCACCATCGATGCACAAATCCCTGACGCCGAGTCCGCCCAACTGGAGAAAATGCTTTCGGTATTTGCGCCCCTTGGGCCCGATTTTTTTCAGCGTCAGCGTGTGAACAGCATCGGGACGGTCTTCGGGTTCGACCTCCAGAACAATGGTCCAGCCCCGCAGCACAGGCCCGCGCAACCCGATAAAAACCCGCTTGCCATTGACCTCGAGGCCTTCGGTATCGAACCCGTTGTCCTTGCCGGGAATGTGCAGAAATGCCCCTACATGCTCGTCATCCTTGAGTTCATCGAGCAATTCGTTACCCAGTTGATCGCCGGACAATTGGGCGGCAACTCGAGCATCGTTGATAGTGCTCTTTACCAAAGTGAACGTCCCGTTTTCTTCGACCACCGGAATCCGGGCCAGGAGAAAACGATTGCCATCGCGACTGACAGTTGCCAGGCGCTCGGCGTTTTTCTTCAGGGACTTGGTGCTATCGGGTTTTCTCCGTTTCAGGCTGTGAGACCCCACAATCCAGAGATACCCCGTGTTGCGGTCGTAACTCATGCCTTCCAGGTCTGCCTCAACGAATTCTTCGCCAATCGTCGGGATGACCGGCAGCGTCAACAGGGACGCCAACGGGAATTGTTTGTGCTGATCAAACAGAAACTCGCCCGCACCGACGCGCTCACGCAAGGTGAAGCGCTCCAGGCTCAAGGATTCATCATTGGCGACCCACAGGGTGTCGCCAATCTGGACCACGGCAGACAAGCCTTTGCGCAAATGAGTGTCCGGGTCATTGAAGACTAGAAGCGCGGAACCGAAATTCACCATGAAGTCACCCGCCCCTTGAGTCAAAGAATGCCTGCTTCACGGTAGCGTTCATCGGGCGCTAGTCAAGACAGGTCATCAGAACACCGACCAGCCAATCCGCTGACTCAACAACTCCAGCGCGGCCATGCCGGCGAGGGAGTTGCCGGCGGCGTTCAATTCCGGGGACCAGACGCACACCGTGAATTGCCCCGGCACTACCGCGACGATGCCCCCGCCCACGCCGCTCTTGCCTGGCAGACCGACGCGATAGGCAAAGTTGCCGGCTTCGTCATACAGCCCGCTGGTGGCCATGATCGAGTTGACTTGCTGGGTCTGGCGGGCGCTGAGGATCTGGGCGCCGCTGTGTTTGCAGAAACCGTCGTTGGCCAGAAAGCAGAACGTGCGGGCCAGGTCCACGCAACTCATGCGCAGCGCGCAATGGCTGAAGTAGCTGCGCAACACGGCTTCGACGTCGTTATGAAAGTTGCCGAACGATTGCATCAGATAAGCCATCGCTGCGTTACGCGCGCGGTGCTGGTATTCCGATTCGGCGACCTTGCCGTCCACCATGACATTCGGGTTGCCGGACAAGCGCCGGACAAAATCGCGCATCGACAACGCCGGCGCGGCAAAACGTGACTGGTTGATGTCGCAGATCACCAGCGCACCGGCGTTGATGAAGGGATTGCGCGGGCGCCCGCGCTCGAACTCCAGCTGCACCAGCGAGTTGAACGGCTGTCCGGACGGCTCATGGCCCAGGCGCTCCCAAATCGCTTCGCCGGAATGGTCGATGGCCTGCACCAGGCTGAACACCTTGGAAATACTTTGCACAGAGAACGGCGTGTCGGCGTCTCCGGCACAAAACAACTCGCCGTCATTGCCATACACGGCAATGCCCAACTGATTGGCCGGCACGGTGCCGAGGGCGGGAATGTAGTCAGCCACTTTGCCCTGACCGATCAACGGTCGGACTGCGTCAAGGATCTCGTTCAACAGCGCTTGCATGCCGGGTTCCGAAGTCTCGCCCCATGGGATTGCGGGGACACTTTCGCTAGACGCCACTGGTCGGGGCTGAATCACAGTTTTGTATGGGAATGTATCTGTCGCGGCCCGGGATACATGAACTTGCGCCGGGAGACCTTTCGGACATACCGACCATACACCGGGTTGAAAAACTCTTGCCGTCCGCCGACCACTCGCAAAACCGGGTCGGCTCTTGCTCAGGAGTGTCGTCATGATGACCCAAGTTCCCCGTTACCACGGCTGGTCGCTGTTTGGCCTGCTGTCCTTGCTGGTGCTGGTGATGACCAGCCTGATTCTGCTGCTGAACCCGGACCTGGTGGAGGCCACGCGCAGCGCCATTCGCGCCACCGCACGCACTTCGTTTGCACTGTTTCTTACCGCGTTCACCGCATCGGCCCTCGCCGTGCTGGTGCCCTCGCCTTTCACCCGATCGCTGGTGCGCGAACGACGCTTCATCGGCCTGACCTTCGCGTTTTCCCACCTGGTGCACGCCCTCCTGATCTACAGCTATGGCCAACTGAACCCCGAGTTCTGGCCCGGCCGCACCACGGTCGGCAACATCCCGGGCTCAGTCGGTTACCTGTTCATTGTGCTGATGGCGTTGACCTCGTTCAACACCACAGCGCGACTGATCGGCCCCAAAGCCTGGAAAGCCCTGCACGTTAGCGGCATGTGGGTGATTGCGGCGGTGTTCACCTATTCCAACTTCAAACGCATCCCCCTGAGCGCCTGGTACGTATTGCCGTTCGGTTTGATGTTTTCGGCAATCGTCGTTCGGCTGCTGGGCAAGATTGCGCTGAAGTACAAACGGTCGGCCAGAAACACGCTATTGACCGAATGAAACCTCATCAACACCAACATTCCCCTGTGGGAGCGGGCTTGCTCGCGAAGAGGGAGTGTCAGTCAACATTGATGTCGCCTGACACACCGCTTTCGCGAGCAAACCCGCTCCCACAATGAATGCACCTGTCGATCAAATCCTGGAGCTCAAGCCCATGAATACCTCCCTCTCATCGACCCTCAAAGGCCTGCACCTGAACCTCGACCGTACCGGCAGCTGGATCGCCCCCCTGACCTTGCGATTGTTTCTAGCCTGGGAATTTTTCGAATCAGGCCTGGAAAAATGGAACGGCCAGAACTGGTTCGCCGACATCCAGCACCGCTTCCCGTTTCCCTTCAACCACGTGCCGGCCACGCTGAACTGGGAACTGGCGATGTGGGCCGAATTGATCTGCGCCCTCGCCCTGCTGGTGGGCCTGGGGACGCGGGTTTCGGCGATTATTCTGACCGTGGTCACGATCGTCGCGACCGCTGCCGTTCACTGGCCGGCCGATTGGTCTACATTGAGTGAACTTGCCCAGGGTTATGCCATCAGCAATAAAGGCCACGGCAACTTCAAACTGCCGCTGATCTACCTCGCAGCCCTCCTGCCGTTGCTGCTCTCGGGGGCCGGAAAGCTCAGCGTCGACGCGCTGCTGGCTCGATACTTCTGGCGGCGCAGTCACCGCTGATCCGCCAGCGTCTCGATAACCTACCCAACTTATGTAAAGGAGCCATCATGAGCGTGACCACCCAATGGATCGAGATCACCAGCGCCGAGGGCACATTCGGCGCTTACCTGGCCATCCCCCACACCCGTAAAGGTCCGGGGATTGTGCTGATTCAGGAAATTTTCGGCGTTAACGAGCACATCCGCTCGGTCGCCGAGCAATACGCCGCCGACGGCTACCTGGTCATCACGCCGGATCTGTTCTGGCGCAACGGCCACCGTATCGAACTGGGCTACGACGAAGCCGACTGGAAACGCGCCGTCGAGCTGATGAACGCCACCGACACCCAAAAAGCGCAGGCCGACATCAAACTGGCCATTGACGCCCTGAAAGCGCAGCCGGGGCTGGACGGCAGAATTGCTTCTATCGGTTTCTGCTTCGGCGGCATGCTGTCATACAACACCGCAGCCAACGGTTTCGTCGACGTGGCGATCGCCTACTACGGCGGCGGCATTCAGAACCAGCTGGATCGAGCCGATGAAATCAAGGTGCCGGTGTTGATGCACTTCGGCGAGCAGGACAGCCACATCCCCATCGACGCCGTGAAGCAAATCGCCGAGCGTTTCGAGTTCAACGATGACGTCGATATCGAGGTGTATCCGGGTGCCGAACATGGCTTCAACTGCTCACACCGTGACAGTTATAACCAGCGGGCGGCGGTCGAGGCCCATGGCAATACCTTGCTCTTTTTGAGTCAGAACCTTTAAGGCCTGATCGATGGGGTTGGCGACATAAACAATCGGTGAGCATTCAATCCCGGAAACCAGCATGGACAACCTCTCAAAACCCAGACCGGCTTCACTGCGCATCCCCTCCACGGTCTGGGCCCTAGGTTTTGTCAGCTTGTTCATGGACCTGTCTTCAGAACTGGTGCACAGCCTGCTGCCGATATTTCTGGTCACGACCTTGGGCGCGAGCGCGTTGACCGTCGGGGTGATCGAGGGCATCGCCGAAGCGACCGCGATGCTGACCAAGATCTTCTCCGGCGCCATCAGCGACTTTATCGGCCGGCGCAAAGGCTTGCTGTTGATGGGCTACGGTCTGGCCGCCTTGTCGAAACCGCTCTTTCCCCTCGCGCACTCGGTCGATGTGGTGTTCACCGCACGTTTTCTGGATCGCATCGGCAAAGGCATTCGTGGCGCACCGCGAGATGCGCTGGTTGCCGATGTGGCACCCGCCGAAATCCGTGGTGCCTGTTTTGGCATGCGCCAATCGATGGACACCGTGGGGGCCATTCTGGGTCCGGTCCTGGCGATCGTGCTGATGCTTTGGCTCGGGCAGATCCATCTGGTGTTGTGGTTCGCGGTGATCCCGGCGGTGATATCGGTGGCGCTGATTGTCGGCGGAGTCAAAGAGCCGACCACTGTCGCTGGCGAACGCGCCTTTCGCTCGCCTATCCACTGGAAGGTCCTGCGGGATTTTTCGCGCGATTATTGGTGGGTCGTGATCGTCGGTGGGCTCTTCACACTGGCCCGTTTCAGCGAAGCCTTTTTGGTATTGAAAGCACAGCAAACAGGTCTGACAGCAACCTGGGTGCCGATGGTGATGGTGGTCATGTCACTGCTTTATGCCGTATCCGCCTACCCTGCCGGCTGGTTGTCCGACCGGATCAGCCGCACCAAAGTGCTATGCATCGGCATCGTCCTGCTGATCCTGGCGGATCTGTTATTGGCGCATGCGGACTCGATCATGACCATGCTGGCGGGCGTGGCCCTGTGGGGCCTGCACATGGGCTTCAGCCAGGGCATTCTCGCAACGCTGATCGCCGACACCGCGCCCGAACACCTCAGGGGCACGGCGTTCGGCCTGTTCAATCTGATCAGCGGCGTGTGCCTGTTGATCGCCAGCGTGCTCGCCGGCGCGCTGTGGGAAACCTCAGGCTCAGCCAGCACCTTCATCGTCGGGGCGGTGCTGGCAGCAGCGGCGCTGTTGTTGCTTGTGCTGCGCAAGCCCTAGTCCGCAGCGGCGGCGAACCCACGTTGCAAATCCTCGATCAACGCGTCGACATCTTCCAGGCCGATGTGCAGCCGCAGCACCGGGTTCAATGCACGATCTACCGCACTGTTGCGATCCTTGGTATCCGCGACGGTGACCAGGCTTTCATAGCCGCCCCAGGACGCGCCCAGACCAAACACCTGCAGCGCATTGATAAACCGTTCGACGTACGTGGTGTCGGCCTCGCGCAGTTCGAAGGAGAGCAAACCGTTGCTGCCAGTGAAGTCCCGCCGCCACAGTGCGTGATGGGGATGATCGGGCAGCGCTGGATGGAACACCCGCTTCACCTGCGGTTGCGCCTGTAGCCATTGAGCGATTTCCAGAGCCTGGCGTTCGTGTACGTCGAGGCGCGGCGCCAGGGTTCGTGCACCGCGCAACACCAGATAGGCGTCGTCCGGGCTGACGGTGATGCCAAAGGTGTCGCTCATCGACGACAGTGGCTGCCAGACCTCTTGCCGGGTACAGACGCTGCCCATGACCACATCGCTGTGACCGCACAGGTACTTGGTCAACGCCATGATCGAGATGTCCGCGCCCAGGGTCAGTGGCCGGTACAGGTAGCCCGAGCCCCAGGTGTTGTCCACGGCCAGCAGAATGCCGCGCGGTTTGCACAATGCGGCAATGGCCGGCAGGTCGCAGAGTTCATACAACAGCGAGCCGGGCACCTCGGTGTAGACCATTTTGGTATTGGCTTGCAGTTGCGCTGGCAGACCGCTGCCGTCAGGCGCGAAGTAACTGACCTGGATGCCGAACGGCTCAAGCAGCTCCCGGGCCAGACGCCGCACGGGGGCATATACCGCATCGGTGATCAGCACATGATCGCCGGGCCGCAAGTAGGCCAGAAATGTCTGCGCCACTGCCGCCAGCCCGGTGCCGAACAAGCGCGAGCGATAACCGCCTTCCAGTTCCGTCACCAGATCTTCCAGGGCGAACGCCGTCGGATTGCCCCGGGCGCCATAGCTCAGAACCCGTTCGCTATCACGACGAGCACGGGCGTCGCGCATTTGTGCCAGGTTGTCGAACAGCACCGTGCTCAAACGAGTGACCGGCACGTTGACCGCCCGACCACCACGGCCCTTTTCAGTTCGCGCCGAATGCACCAGACGGGTACGAACCCGTGCATCACGGGTGGCTTGAGACTGCGCGCGCAGCGGTTTGAGGCTGGCGATTTCGTCTGCGCTCATTTGCGCCAACAAGCCTATTTCCCAGGCCAGGTACTGACGCGCCGCGTCTTTGTTGCCGGAGTGACGATCATGGGTAAAGAACAGAAAATCGATGCACTGGTGATCGGGCGGTGTGTTGGCATCCTCCTGCAGCGCAAACCCCGCCGCACGCCAGGCCTCGACACCGCCGTCCAGCAACCGGGCTTGTGTACGCTGAGCATCGGGCAACTCCAGCGTCGCGAAAGCGGCCAGCAGCGGATCATCGGCCAGCAGCACCAGAGGCCGTTGCTCTCCCATCACCTCAGTCGCCAGCAACGAGCGGATCGACCAGCGCGAGCCGGCAATATGACCTTTGCGCCAGGTCATGCTCGGGCGCAGGTCAATCAGTGCCACCGCGTTATCCTTCAGCGCATCGCTCAGGGCCTGCGCCGTGATCACTGGCAACGCTTCGTGTGCGGGGGCCTCCACCGCCGGCAACGCCAGACCGCTATTCACCCCGTCCGCTAGAACATAAGCCTCATGCCCCAACTGCCGAAGCCAACTGGCAATAATCGGTGCCCGTACGCCATCGCTGTCGATCAGCACCACCCGCGCCTGGCGCACGCCGATGTACAGATCGGTGGATTGAATCAGCTGGCCACCCGGCGTGTGTTGCGCGCCCGGCAGGCTGCCAGCGGCAAACTCCTCGGCGGTGCGCACGTCACACAGAAACAGGCTACGTGCGGCCTCCCCGGCCCACTGCTCGACCTGCACGGTCGTAACGGTTTTTACCCCGGCCCGTTCGGCCAGTTGTGCCGCCGCGAGGCGCTGTTCCGGCAAGGTCTTCGATGACACCTCCTCGGCATAGCGGCGGGTGCTGCCATGCTCCAGCTGAAGATCTTCCAGGTACCAGCCCTGGGTCCCATTTTCCAGGGCGTAGACCGGGTTCTTCAGACCCAGATTGATCAGGGTCTGGGCGCCAATAATGCTGCGGGTACGACCGGCGCAATTGACCACGATCGGCGTGCTGTCGTCCGGCACCAGATCGTGTACGCGATAGCCCAGTTCACCATTCGGACAGCAGACAGAACCGGGGATGGTCATCTTGCGGTATTCGTCGAACGGCCGACCGTCCAGCACCACCAGCGGTTCGCCCCGGGCTTGCCATTCGGCCAACTGCCTGGCGGTGACGTGCGGCGTATGACTGACCTCTTCCACCAACTCGCCAAAGGCCTTGGACGGCACGTGCACGCCGGCAAACAGTTGCAGGCCTGCCGCCTGCCAGCCATCGGCACCACCGTCAAGAATATGCACGCGACCATACCCCAACGCCTGCAGACGCTGAGCGGCTCGGGCCACAACGTCCCCACCGTTCTGGTCATAAATCACCAACCGCACCTGTGGATTCGGCGCCAGGCGTCGGACCTCCAATTCCAGGCGACTGTAGGGCAGGTTCACCCCGTGAAACAGATGGGCTTCGCCATATTGGCCGTGCTCACGCACGTCAAACAGAGCAATTTCCTGCCCGTCGAACAGCCATTGCTGCAGTTGCCCTGGAGTTACGGTCCGATTCATGCGTAGGCCTTGATCGACGGCGCCATCTGCGAGGCGTTGTAATTGAGAATGCGCCCGTCGGCCTCGACCCCATAACGGCCATTGAGCGATTCCAGCGGCAAGCCATAAAGGTGGAAATGCAGGGTCGGATGTTCGCCTTCGACACGGATGCCGTGCAGGTCTTCACCGAGGAACGAGATCGATGTGCCAGGCTGCACAATCACTTCTTTTTCCAGGTGCAGGGTCGTGAACCCAGGCTCGCGACCCTCGTCATCACGGGCGTAGACGTAGTTGATTTCCTGGCCTTCGACGGCGCTGATGATCGCCCAGGTTTCGTGGTTGTGAGCAATGGTGCTTTTGCCCGGCAACAGCGAGTTGAGGTACAGCGTCGGCGTGTCGCCATCGTCGTTGAGACGGTAGCGGAACGCGGTGCTGCCCTGCCCCGGCACTGGCGCCGGGAACGCGTCGAAATTGAACAGATCGCGACGCTCGGCCAGGGTTTCGAGCAAGGCGACGATTTGCGTCAATGCAGCACGGTCGACGCCGCGTTGATTGATGACGCGGATTTTCTTGAGGAAATCTTCGATGACGGCGGCACGGTTATCGGTACTCATGAACAGGCTCCTCGGTATTAGACAGACAGGCTGTAGCGGCTCAGGTTGGTCAACAGATACGGATCGTTGGCGACGCGGGGACGGCGTCCCGGATCGCCCAGGGCATGACGCAGAAACTCTTGAGTGCGTTCGCTGGTGGGGTGCTGGAAAATCTGCGCGGCGCTGCCGTGCTCGACGATCACGCCGTTTTCGGTGAAGTAGACGATGTCGCTGATCTCTTCGGCGAAACGCATTTCGTGGGTCACCAGCACACAGGTCATGCCCTCTTCGGTCAGCTCGCGAATCACCGTCAGCACCTCGCCGACGGTTTCCGGGTCGAGGGCCGAGGTCACCTCATCGAACAGAATCAATTCCGGGCGCATGGCCAACGCCCGGGCAATCGCCACTCGCTGCTGCTGACCACCGGAGAGTTGTCCCGGATAAGCATCGGCCTTGTGCTCCATGCGCACTTTTGCCAGCAACGCGCGGGCGTCTTTCTCCGCCTCAACGCGGTTGCGCCCCAACACTTTGCGCGGTGCGATCACCAGGTTCTCCAGCACCGACAAATGCGGGAACAGGTTGTACTGCTGGAACACAAACCCCACGCGCTTGCGCAACTCGATGCGCTGGGACTCCTGGGCCAGGGTGTGAACCTCGGTGGTGCCGACGCGAATACTGCCGCGCTGAGGCTGTAACAGGCCGGTGATGCAACGCAGGATCGTCGACTTGCCGGAACCGGACGGGCCGATGATCGACACGGCCTGCCCACGGTGCACGTCGAGGTCGATGCCCTTGAGCACCGGGTTGCTGCCAAACGACAAGTGCAGGTCACGCAGGCTGACCAGGGGCTCAGCGACGGTTTCAGTAGAAGGCATAACGTCGCTCCAGGTGTTGGGTGAGTCGGGAAATCGGGTAGCAGTAAGCAAAGAACAGCACCAGCAGGCTCAGGTAAATCACCACGGTGAAGCCGGTCAGGTTCACCGTGTTGCTGGCGATTTGCGCGGTATCGATCACGTCATGCACGCCCACCAATGACGCCAGCGCGGTGCCCATGGTGATCACCGCGTAGAGGTTCATCCACGGCGGCAACATGCGCTTGAAGCACTGCGGCAGGATGATCGAACGGAAAATCTGCCCGCGGGTGAACGCCAGGGAACGTGCGGCCTCCCATTGGGTACTGGGGATCGAGGCGACCGCACCACGGAAGATTTCCGCGACGTTGGCGCTCGCCGGCAACGCCAGGCCAAGGGTGACCTTGACCCAGTCCGGAAACGAGACATAGGCGCTGCCGATGTGGATCTCGAACGGGAACACATAGGTGGTGAAATAGATCAGCACCAGCCACGGCGCGTTGCGAAAAACCTGCACCCAGATCCGCGCCGGCAAGCGCAACAGCCACACCGGCGACAATGCCAGGGCCCCCACCAACAATCCGAGCAACGACCCCAACCCGATCGCCACCAGGCTGATCAGAATGTTCTGACCAAAGCCCACGACCAACGCTGGCGACCATTGCAGCAAGGCCTTGAGCACTGGGCTGTGCGGGGCGAAATACCCCAGACAGAGCACGGCAACCGCCAACACCAGCAACTTGCCGACATGCCGACGCGGCCAGGCCACTGGCGCGGTGACGGACGATTCAATGGCCATAGCCGGGCATCCTCAGGCGCGCTTCGAGCAGGCGCCCCACACAATTGACGGTAAAACTCAGCAGACCGAAAAACGTCAGGATCAGAATCATCAACTCCAGCACGTTATCGCTCTGGGTCCAGATCATGATCGCCGCGTAGGTGATGTCGCCGACGGCAATCGCCGAGGCGACGGCGGTCATCTTCACCAGGTCGATCAGGTTGTTGATCAGCGACGGCAAGGCGAAGCGCAGGGCCAGCGGCAGTTGCACGTTCCACAACAACTGCCGACTGCTGAACGCCAGCGAACTGGCCGCCTCCATCGTCACCGCCGGTACGGCTTCGATGCCGGCGCGCAAGGCTTCGGCATGGAATGCGCCCTTGTGCAGCGAGATCACGATCACTACCCAGGCGAACGGTGTCAGCGGGTTGGCCGCGCCGACGGCCTGGGTCAGCAGCATGTTCAGCACCAGGAACGCGCAATACAGCTGCACCAGCGTCGGCGTGTTGCGGGTGACTTCGATAAACACCCGCGCAGGTTTCACCAGCCAGGGGTTACCCGAGGTCAACATTGCCGCCAACCCGACACCCGCCAGCAGGCTGCCGACGATGGTGAACAGGCACAGCAACACCGTGGTCAGCGCGCCCTGCTCCAGGGTTCCGCGCTGATAGGCGTCCAGCAGAAAGCCGTAGTTCAGGCCGAACCCGGCAGCCCAGCGGACAAACAATTCCAGCCAGTGATTCATGGTTCGCCCCGCAATTGCCCGCAGGCTTGAGCGATGCGTCGTCCGGCCTTGGCGACGGTTTCAGTTGCAGTGGCAATGGACAGGCGAAACCACGGCGACAAGCCATAAGCGCTGCCCGCTACGCCGGCCACGCCCTCCTCCTGCAAATACTCGACGACGTCGGCATCGGTTTCCAAGCGCTGACCGTCCGGGCGATAGCGGCCCAATAATCCGGCGCAGCGGATAAATACGAAGAAACCACCTTGAGGTTCGAGCACTTCGAGGCCGTCTACTTTGCGTAAAGCACTCACCAGTAAATCCCGGCGCTGCTGATAGGCCGCGACCTGAGTCCGCAAGAAATCCAGTCCGCCCTCGAAAGCTGCCAACGCGGCGGCTTGCCCTACCGAAGAAGCGCCCGAAGTGGATTGCGATTGCACCACCGTCATCGCATGGGTCAGCGCTTGCGGGCCGGCACCGAAACCAATACGCCAACCGGTCATGGCGTAGGTCTTGGACACGCCGCCCACCAGCAGGCAGCGCGACTGCAAATCCGGCGCAACGTTGAGCAGGCTCTGGGCCGGTCGACCGTCGAAGCGGATATGTTCGTAGAGCTCATCCAGCAGAATCAGCACCTGGGGATGGCGCCGCAGCACCTCGGCCAAGGCTTGCAACTCGGCCTTGCTGTATACCGCGCCGCTGGGGTTGCCCGGGCCATTGAGGATCAGCCAGCGAGTTCGCTCGCCGATGTATTGCTCCAACTGCTCGGCCGTCAGCTTGCAGCCTTGCGCCAACCCGCATTCGATGAACACCGGCTCGCCGCCGTTGAACCGTACGCTGTCCGGAAACGACGGCCAATACGGCGTCGGCACCAGCACTTCATCGCCGTCATCGAGGGTGGCGGCGAAGGCATTGAAGATGATCTGTTTGGCTCCGTTGGCAATCACGATCGATTCCAGCGGGTAGTCCAGATGGTTTTCCTGCTGGAGCTTGCGTTGCACCGCGACACGCAAGGCCTTCACGCCCGGTGTCGGCGTGTACTTGGTAGCACCCCCAGCGATGGCGGCATAAGCGGCTTGTTTGATGTGGTCCGGGGTGTCGAAATCCGGCTCGCCGGTGGTCAGGTCGAGGATGTCGCGACCGGCCTCGCGCAGGGCCGTGGCTTGGGATTTGGCGGCGGCATTGGCCGACAGCGAGACGCGCTGCACGCGTTTGGACAGGCGAAGCGTCATGACTGAACCGCCTCCAATACCTTGCCGGGGTTCAGCAGATTGTTCGGGTCCAGCGCCTGCTTGATCCGGCGCATCAGGTTGAGTTCTACCGGACTTTTATAGCGCCCGAGCATGTCCCGTTTGTGCTGGCCGATTCCGTGTTCAGCGCTGATGGAGCCGCCGTGGGCATGGGCGCTGTCGTGCACCAGTTGGCTGAGTGCCGCGTAATGGACCATGTGCGCCTCGACCGTCGAATCCTGCGGATGGGCGACGTTGTAGTGCAGGTTACCGTCGCCCAGATGGCCGAAGGTGTAATGCCGCACACCGGGAAAATGACGCTGCAACAAAGCATCGGTATCGGCGACAAACGCCACCACCTGGGAAATCGGCACCGAGATGTCGTGCTTCATGTTGCGACCGGCACGCTTCTGCGCCTCGCTCATGTTTTCGCGCAATAGCCACAACGCCTGGCTCTGGGCGAGGCTTTCGGCGATCAGCGCATCGGCCAGCAAGCGCAGTTCGAAGGCTTCGCCCAGTACCTGTTCAAACGCTTCGCGGGCATGATCTTCGTTGTGGTTATCGGACAATTCCAACAGCGCGAACCAGGGCTGACGAGCGCCAAGAAAGGGTTGCGGGCCTTCGGGAAATTGCTCACGCAGCAGCGCGAGGCACTCGGCGCCGAGCAGTTCGAACGCGGTGAGGCTGGCACCGAAACCGGCGCGGGCATGGGACAGGAATGTCACCGCCTGGGCCAACGAATCGAAGGCTAGCAACGCCGTGGCTTGGGCTTTGGGCAGCGGGAACAGTTTCAGGGTCGCGGCGGTGATAATGCCGAGGGTACCTTCGCTGCCGATAAACAGGTCGCGCAAGTCGTAGCCAGTGTTGTCCTTGCGCAAACCGCGCAAGCCATTCCAGATTTCGCCTTGGGCGGTGACCACTTCCAGGCCGAGGGTCAATTCGCGGGTATTGCCGTAACGCAGCACCGCGGTGCCGCCGGCATTGGTGCCCAGGTTACCGCCGATGGTGCAGCTGCCTTCGGCGCCCAGGCTCAGCGGGAACAGACGCCCGGCGTCACGGGCGACATCCTGAATGGTTTGCAGAATGCACCCCGCCTCGACGGTCAGGGTGTCGTTGTCGGTGTCCACCGCCCGTACGCGGTTCATGCGATCGAGCAGCAGCAACACCGCGCGCCCACTGGCGTCCGGGGTCGCACCGCCCATCAGCCCGGTGTTTCCGCCCTGCACCACCACCGGCGTATCACACGCCACACAGGCACGAACCACCGCGGCGACTTCTTCGGTGCTGGCCGGATGGACAGCGGCAATCACCTGCCCCACATAACGACCCTGCTTGTCGGTCAGGTACGCGGCGGCCTCTTCGTTACTCTGCACATGACGGGCGCCTAGCAGTTGCTGCAAGGCAACGAACAACGGCCGACTCATGGCCGCACAGCCAACGGTGCCGCGTTGCGGTATTGCTCGTGCAGGTCACGCAAGGCCTGCGACGGTGCCATGCCGGTACGCTCGCCCAGTTCGATCAACCAACCGCTGCGGTGCCAGTCCCGCACAATGGCATCGAGTTTCGCTTGGGTATCGTGTTCGCCCTTGCGGATCCAGATCACCGAGTTCGACGGGATCAAATCACCCGGCAGCGGGATTTCATACTCGGCCCACTCGGCATCGCTCAACAAGGTATGCATGGTCGGGCTGACATGCACCGCCGCTACGCAACCATTGCCGCGCAACGACAACAGCGATTCGGACTGGCTGCGGAACGCCTTGATCTGCGCGCCGTAGGTTTCCTGCAAGGGTTTGATGAAGTTGCTGCCCTGGGACACGCACACCGGTTTGCCCTTGAGGTCGCTCCACTGGGTGATACCCGCACCTTTGCGAATCAACGCGGCACCTCCGACTTCTTCATAAGGCGTGGGCACGTAATCGAGAATCTCGGCACGCTCTTCGGTGAACTGCATATTGGCGATCAGGATGTCGACCTTGCCCTGTTGCAGGAACTGCACCCGGTTGGGCGCCAGCACCGAAACCGTTTGCGCCTCGACGCCCAGCGCCTTGGCGATGCCCTTGGCCAGTTCGACGTTGTACCCCAGGTGCTCGCCGGTCTTGGGGTCGAGAGTGCCGAATGGCGGGCCACTGAGAATCACCCCGACGCTAATGGCGTGGCGTTGCTCGATCTTGTCCAGTGTGGCGTCGGCCTGAGCGAGGCTGGCGCCAAGCACGGCGTATCCTGCCAGGCACAAAGTGGCCAGGCCTCTGGCGGAAAAATATCGGTTCATGCACGACTTCCTTGAACGACCGCCGAGCCAGTCGGCGGCTTATTGAAACGATGAGGTGAACCGGTCAGGCACCGTTGGCCTGGAACTGTTTCTGTAAATCCACCAAGGCCGGTGACGCGGGGGTGATGCGGTTGCGGGTCTGGGCTTCGATCAACCAACCACTGCGATGCAGTTCCTTGACGATCGGGTCAAGCCGGTCCTGGGTATCGCGTTCGCCAGGTCGGGTCCAGATCACTGAAGGGGCCGGGTTGAGTTCCGGACTGAGCGCGCGATAGCCCTGCCATTCGGCGTTGTCGGCGATCAACGGGTTGATCAGCGTGGCGTCATGCACCGCCGCGACGCAGTTGTTGCCACGCAGCGCAAGCAAGGATTCCGACGAGCTCTTGAAGGCCTTGATCTCAACGCCCAACTCGGTGAGCGGCTTGATGTAGCTGCTGCCCTGGGAGGTGCAGACGGGCTGGCCTTTGAGGTCTTCCCAACGGGTGATTTTGCTATCCTTGAGCAGCGCCGCGGAACCGCCGACGCGGTAGAACGGTGTCGGCACAAAACCGAGAATCTCGCCGCGTTCGGCCGTCCATTCCATGTTGGCGATCAGCAGATCAACTTTGCCCTGCTGCAAAAACTGCACGCGGTTGGCGGGCAATACCGGCACCAGTTGCACCTCGGCGCCCAATTGCCGGCCCAGCTCCTGAGCGAGGTCGACGTTCAAACCCCGTGGCTTCTGGGTACTCGGATCGATACTGCCAAAGGGGCCGCCGGACAGTACAACCCCTACTGTCAGCACATGGCGTTGCTGGATCTTGTCCAGCGTTGCATCAGCCTGAGCACCGGCACTGGCGGCCAATGAGATCAAGGCGCCCAGCATGGCAGGCAACAATCGTTTTACAGGTGAGCGCTCAAGCAACATGGATTTCCCCTCATGGAATGATCGGCGTCCCCCGACCTGATGTGAGGGCATCCTAGGTACAGCGTTGGTGTAACGGAAATTCAAATATCTAATATCGTTATAACTTGCCATGTTTTCGCTAAGCGACAATCTTCTAATCCCCAGTAATTACTGGCCTTTGTGACTTACACAGTGAAACATCGCCAAAAACACATAAATAAATGTAATGTTTATGTTTGCAGCCTTGATATAAAAACAGCCTCAGGAATGGCCATGTCGACCTCATCTACCCTCGATC
Organism: Pseudomonas sp. NPDC086112; assembly: GCF_044746425.1. Lineage (NCBI taxonomy): Bacteria > Pseudomonadati > Pseudomonadota > Gammaproteobacteria > Pseudomonadales > Pseudomonadaceae > Pseudomonas > Pseudomonas sp. NPDC086112. The sequence goes on from NZ_JBIVCD010000005.1 coordinate 191,210, forward strand.
TCGAATTACTGCGCACCTTCATTGCCGTGGTCGATCACCACAGTTTTGCCGAGGCCGGCGCGCAACTGGCCCGCACGCAATCGTCGGTCACCCAGCACATGCAACGCCTGGAACAACAAGTGGGGGTGAGCCTGTTCGAGAAGCGCGGGCGACAGAAACAACTCACCGAACCCGGTTTGCAGTTGCTGCGCCATGCACGGCAGATGCTTTCGCTCAACGACGATGCATTGAACTCGCTGCGCGAAAGCAACTTGAGCGGCGTATTGCGCATCGGCTCGCCCCATGACATTGCCGACACCATCCTGCCGCCGATCCTCAGCCACATCGCCCGCTCGGCCCCTCGTTTACGCCTGGAGATCGATGTCGGCCGCAGTCCGTTTTTGATGGATGACCTGCACCGGGGCAAGGTCGACATGGTGATTTCCACTCGCGAAGACCCGACGCTCGAAGGCTTTGCCTTGCGCACCTCGCCGGTGTGGTGGATCTGCTCGGCGCAGTACATCCATACGCCCGGCGAGCCCTTGCCGCTGATTCTGGTGGACGAGCCAAGCATCTATCGCCGCTATGCGCTGGAAGCCCTGGAACGCGCGAACATTCCCTGGCGCCAGGCGTACCTGGCCTCGAACCTGATTGGCATCAAAGCCGCGACCCGTGCCGGACTGGGCGTCACGCCCAGAAGCATGGAAATGCTCGGCCCGGACATGCGCGTCCTCGGCGAGACCGATGGCCTGCCACGGCTGCCGGACGTGACCTACCACTTGTGGATTCGGCCCAACACCGTGAATCCGCTGGTGCGTCGGGCCTATGAATTGATCAGAAGCAGTCGGGGGCTCTGACCCGCTCAGCTTCCCTCGCTGCTGTGTGCTTCTTCAAAGAAGTAATCCTTCCAGCTGGCAGCCTTGTTTTTCAGCACACCGAGTTCCTGGAGTTTCTCGGCGTAGATGAAGGTGCGCTGGGGCACGACGGTGAAGTCGATTTCAGGGTCGGCGACGATTTTCTCAACCAGTGGCAGCGCCAGCTTCGATTGTTCCACCCGGATATAGGTCTGGGCGGCTGCGGGCTTATCGGCCTTGATTATTTTCTCGGCTTCGGCGAGTGCCGCGTAAAACGCCTTGTAGGTTTTCGGGTTTTCGTCGTGGAATTTCTCGGTGGTATACAGCACGTTAAACGTGGCCTGGCCACCCAATACGTCGTAGGAACTCAGCACCTTGTGTACGTTGGGACTCTGCAGCTCCTGGTACTGGAACGGCGGACTGGAGAAATGTGAGTTGATCTCCGAACCGCCGGCAATCAGCGCCGACGTCGCATCCGGGTGGGCGAGACTGATCGAGATGTCGTCAAACTTCTTGAAGTTTTGCGCGCCAAACTGTTTCGCCGTTTCGATTTGTAAAGTGCGCGACTGGAAACCTACCCCTGCAGCCGGTACCGCGATGCGGTCCTTTTCGGTGAAGTCCTTGAGGCTTTTTACGTTCGGATTATTGGTCAGCAGGTAGTTGGGCATCGACCCCAGCGAGGCGATGGCCTTGACGTTTTGTTTGCCCTTGGTCCGGTCCCAGATCGTCAGCATCGGCGGCACGCCTGCCGACACCACATCCAGCGCACCGGCCAACAACGCCTCGTTCATCGCCGTGGCACCCGAGATACTGTTCCAGTCGACCTTGATGTCGAGGCCCTGCTCCTTGCCATGTTTCTCGATGAGCTGCTGATCGCGCACCACATCCAGGATCAGGTAACCGATACCAAATTGCTGGGCAATGCTGATTTTGCCTTCGGCCTGAGCGCCGGGGCTGAGTAACGCACTCACCGCAGCCACGGAGGCTGCCAACAGTGTCAATGCGGAGCGCTTGAAAGGAGTCGCCATGAAAACCTCAACGTTATGGAAGTCGAGACGTAGCCCCTGTAGGAGCGAGGCTTGCCCGCGAAGAACGCTGACGCGTAATACCTGAAAAACTGCGGTGCATTCTTCGCGGGCAAGCCTCGCTCCTACAGGATTTTCGTCGCTCAATTTTCAATTTCAGAGCTTGGCGATCGACACCTCAGTGGATTTGACGAAGGCAATCACCTCGCTCCCCACTTTCAATTCAAGGTCGCGCACCGAACGGGTGGTAATCACCGAGGTGACGATCCCGGAAGCGGTTTGCACGTCGATTTCGGACACCACTTCGCCCTCTAGTATTTCCTTGATGACACCCTTGAACTGGTTGCGGACGTTGATCGCTTTGATGGTCATGATGAGGCTTCCTGTCTGGTGTCGGGCGCATCCGCATGGATGTGCAGGCCCTCAAAGTGCACCACCTGAACCGACAACAAAAGGAATATATAATTATCTGTTTATTCCTAAATGGAATATTAATTCAAATAACCAAAATGAATTAACACATACAAAATCAGTATTTATCGTTATAAAAATATCCACGTACTCTCAGCTCATCCCGTCATTCATCACCACAGTGAAGTGCCCCATGAATCCGACTGACAACCTCATCGACTTCGCCCGTTACCGCAAACGCAAACAGGCTCAGCAACGGGCACTGGCCATGTGGGAAATGTATGCACGTAACGCCGGCCTACAGGCCTATCAATGGGTCCAGGCCGCTCATTCAACCGAGCCCCGTCACGCATGAACGCGCAGCAACCCTCGCGATTTCTGGCGAGCGCAGACGAACCCGTGACGGACTTGAATAATCTGGAGCCGCTGGAAGAAGACCCGATCTGCGAGCGAGTCGCACAGAACCTGCAACGGCTGCGGGGCAAGCGTCACTTGTCCCTCGACGCGCTGGCCCGGCAATGCGGTGTGAGTCGGGCAATGCTGGCGCAGATCGAGTCCGGACGCAGCGTGCCTTCCATCAAAGTGCTGTGCAAAATTGCCAAAGGCCTGAAGGTCTCGGTGGCCGCCTTTCTGGAGCATCGGGCCTTCGAAGGTGTGGCCGTGCTGTCAGCGCGTGAGAGCAAACGCTTGGTCAGCGCCAGCGGAGCCTTCATCAGCCGCGCCCTGTTCCCGTTCGACGTGGCACGCCAATCGGAGTTTTACGAACTGCGCCTGAGCCCTTTGGGCGAAGACCACAGCGAGGGGCATGGGCCCGGTGTTCAGGAGAACCTGGTGGTGTCGCAGGGTGTACTGGAAATCAGCGTCAACGATGAACGTTACCTGCTGTCTACCGGCGACTCGATCCTGTTCTACGCCGACCAGCCCCACCGCTACCGCAACCCCGCTGACAGTGAGGCAGTGGCTTATCTGGTGGTGACTTACCCGGAACGGCTGGATTAAACACCTGAAAGAGCAATGAACATCCAATGTGGGAGCGGGCTTGCTCGCGAAGAGGGAGTGTCAGTCGACATTAATGTTGCCTGGCACACCGCCTTCGCGAGCAAGCCCGCTCCCACAGGGGAAGCGGTCATTAACAAAACTTTTTGTATGACACAAATCCTGTGGGAGCGGGCTTGCTCGCGAAGAGGCCAGCACATCCAACATTGATAGTGGCTGACACGCTGCCTTCGCGGGCAAGCCTCGCTCCTACAGGGGGATGTGGTGTCTGCGGGAATGAAAAAGCCCCCGTAACCGTAAGGTCGCGGGGGCTTCTTTTGTGTTGTCAGGGATCAGCAGGTGCAGCACATCAGCGGCATGCCATTGCAGCTCATCATCATCGGCATGCTGCAATCGTTCATCATTTTCATCATCAAGTCGCAGCAGCTTTTCATCATGTCCATGTTCATGCCGGCCATCGGCATGATTTTGCACATCATGCAGTCGGCCATCATCGTGCATTCCATCACGCACTTCATCGACGGCATCGGCATGCCCATCATCGGCATTGGCATCATCATGTTCATCATCGGCATGGCCATGCTCGCCTGGGACATGCACATCATGCTCATGTTGGCGCAGTGCATCATCATCGGCATGCCGCAGTTCATCATCATCTGCATCATTTCAGCGCTGTTCTTGAACATGGCCATGTCCATGCCAGCGGCCGGCATCATTTTGCACATCATGCCGTCGTCCATCATTTCGCAGCTCATGGTCGCCATCATCATCGGCACGCCCATCATCGGCATCATCGACATGTTGGTATTCATCATCGGCATTGGCATCTGCATGGCGTTCATCATGGTGTAACTCCCTAAGCGATTCGATAGTTGGACGAAGCTGATGGAGGCGGATTCTAAGGACTGGCGAAGGGACGACAAGATGATGGCCGAGCAGCAGGTTTTGATGTTGAAACCGCTTTAGTGCCGCGGGCGGTACGGCACCGTCTGTTATAGCGGCTACAGAGTCAACATCGCATACAGAATCAAAACGAAGACGCGGTTTTATCAGTTACGGATATTCGCCCCAGAGCTATATAAAGAACCGAAAGAAATAATCGATCTAAACAGTGCCGATTTTTTTATCCGAGAACTCTGGAGTCGATCAGTTAGCCGTATAGAACAATTTACTTCGACGTATTGAGCGCCACCGCCGCACGAATCAGCACCTTCAACGCCTCTTCATCAACCCTCTCGCCTTCATGAATATCAATGGCACGTCGGGTGTTGCCTTCAAGGCTGGCGTTGAACAGACCTGAAGGATCCTCCAGCGAAGCCCCCTTGGCGAAGGTCATCTTCACGGCATTCTTGTATGTCTCACCGGTGCAGATGATGCCGGCGTGCGACCACACCGGAACCCCTCTCCACTTCAATTCCTCGACCACTTCAGGGTCGGCCTGCTTGATCAGCGTTCGAACCCGAGCGAGGGTCTCACCCCGCCAGTCAGTCAGCGCCTTGATTTTTGCGTCTATCAGTGCAGAGACAGAGCCTCCCTCCTCGCCGTCTTTTGGGTCGATCTTCTTCATGATGGTTGTCACTCCTCAGGGTGTGCGCCGGTAGGACCAGGTCAGCATAAACTCATGCTTATGCGTTATAGCACTGGTTCACAATGGGTATATCCGCGCTCCGGCATTCGGCTACCGTCAACATATATGACTTGATTGCACAGGCTCTGCTCCTGTGCGTTGAGGCCCCCAGACACGAGGAAACCATGATGATTGCCCACAAAGCGACCGCTGTTTTGTTGGCCTTGCTCAGCCCTGCCTTTCTGACATTGACCGCCCTGGCCGAGGAAGCGGGTTTTATTGCCGCCACCTCATCCGGACTCAACTGGAAACCTGCGCCAGCGGTGGGCCCCGGCGCAATGATTGCTGTGATTGAAGGTGACCTGAAAGCCGCCGAGCCCTTCACCCTGCGCTTGAAGCTGCCGGCCAATACAAAAATCGGCGTGCATACCCATCCCGTGACCGAACGCGTAACCGTTATCTCGGGCACCTTCTACTTCGCCACCGGAGACACCTTCGATCCGGCACGGGCCAAGGCCTATCATCCGGGTGACACCCTGATCATTCCTGTCGGCACGTCGATGTTCGGCGCCAGTCGAGAACAGGAAACCGTGCTTCAACTCCACGGCACAGGGCCTTGGGGAATCACTTACCTCAACCCGGCGGACGATCCCAGGAACAAAAAAATGCAGTGAGCGCTAGCCAGGCACAATGAATCAATCATGCCTGGCCACCGCACTATCACCCCTGCGAGACACTTTTGAAGTCCGGCAACAGGCTTTTGGCTGGCATCGCTGAAGACACAGCAACAATGTCCGCTTGAAGCGTTTCGGGCTTCTGCTCCGTTGCAGATCGTGACCTCAGAGAACGCTCGAGGCTGAACTCTCCTCATCAAAGGTTAATGCTGTTTACTTAAGCGATTTCAGCCACGAGGCATTCTTTGTAGCAGCTGCCGAAGGCTGCGTTCGGCTGCGAAGCAGTCGTGAGTCCGGCTGCCATGGTGTACCTGATGCACCGCAATTGCTGATTTTACGACTGCTTCGCAGCCGAACGCAGGCTGCGCCAGCTGCTACAGATCGCATTACGGCTTAAGTGAACAGTATTACCGGTCAGAGATGGCTCCTTCACGAAAAGCATCGGCACTCAGCCCGAATCGATTCATCTTGTTGTACAACCCGCCGCGAGAAACATTCAGCTGCCTCGCGGCCAGGCGGATGTTGCCGCGGGTATCCCTGAGGGCTGCGATGATCGCATTCATTTCATGGGTGCCGAGGTCCAGGGCTGCCCGGGGTTCGGGCGCACTTCCTGGCGCCAGCTGACGTAGCCTTTGCTTGATTTCAAGCGGTAGATCAGCTGGCTGAATCAGTTCGGTCACCGCCAGATTGGTCGCCCGTTCAATGGTGTTTTCCAACTCGCGAACATTACCCGGCCAGCTGTAGGCCGAAAGAATATCCAACGCCTCTGGCGAGATGCCCTGCACCGATTTGCGCAACGACCGGGTGCAACGATTGAGAAAATGCCGCGCCAGCAATGGAACATCTTCCCTACGCATCCGCAGCGGCGGAACCGTCAGGTTCAGCACATTGAGCCGGTAGTAAAGATCCTCACGGAAGGCGCCATCGGCAACCGCCTGGCTCAGGTTGCGGTGGGTGGCGGCGATGATGCGTACATCCACCTGCTGCGATTTTTTCGCGCCCACGCGAGTCACCTCGCCTTCTTGCAAGACGCGCAGCAGGCTGACCTGGGCATCAAAAGACATGTCACCGATTTCGTCGAGAAAGATCGTTCCGCCATCGGCCAATTCGAATTTCCCGGCAGAGCCGCCACGGGCCGATCCGGTAAAGGCGCCCTCGACATGACCAAACAGTTCGCTCTGCACCAGATCTCGCGGAATGGCCCCGCAATTGACCGCCACAAACGGACCGCTGCAACGGTCGCTGGCGTTATGGATCGCCTGGGCAAACAACTCCTTGCCGGTGCCGCTTTCACCCAGGATCAGCGTGGTCGAGTCACTGCGACTGGCAATCCGTCCCAGGTGCAACGCGTCCTGTATGGCTCGCGAACTGCCTTGAATGGTCTCGAAGGTGTAGCTGGCTTGAGTGCCGATAATCCGCCGGGTAATTTCCCGGATGCGCCTGTTCTCGCGCAACGAAACAATGCGCCCGCCCTGCTCCAGTGGGCACACCGACACCAGGCACGCCAAGTGGCTGCGATCATGCAATTCAAACGTGCAATCCAGGTCCCGTAACCCTTCCCCGCCGCGCAGCAAAATCTCATCGGTCAACTCGCTCTGGCCCAGACGCTGGAACGGGCTACCCAGCAGATCCAGCCCCACACGGAACAATTGGCGGGCATAGCGGTTGAGCGCCTTGATGCAGCCCCGCTCATCCAGCACCACAAGGCCCTCGTTGAGCACTTCGAGAACGGTTTGTTGTTCTTCCAGCAGAGCTTGCAGCGCCATCTGCCGCGAGACCGCTTCGGCCGCTGCCTGGACGGTGCCCAGCGTATGGAAATGAAACCAGCCCGGCTCGGCGGTCAAGGTCAGCATGGCCAGCGTCCTGCCCTGCGCATCCCTGATCGGCGCGGCAGCACAATGCATGCGCCGGCGACGCAGGCCGATCCCGAAGTTTTCCTCGGCCAGCACATACACCAAGCGATCTTCGGCAATCGCCAGCCCGGTGCAGTTGGTGCCCTGCACCGACTCCAGCAGCCGACTGCCCACCGGCGTGAGGTCCAGGCCGCAGAAATACAGGGTCGTGCCTGCGGCATCGGTCAGATTGATATGGCCCCTGGGGTTGTAAGCCAGCAATCCCTTCATGACCTCCGCCGCCGCCGCGATCAAGGCACGATTGGCCGCCAGCGTTGCAGCCAGAACGGTCGGGGCGACAAACCGGTATTCGCCATCCTCAGGATCGAGGCCGGCACTGACGCTGCGCAGCCAGGAGTCCCAGATAACCTGCCTGACCCCGGCCGGTCGATCGGTGCGGCCGTTCAAACAAGCCAGCCAAGCCTGGTCCAGTTCGGCGATCGGTCCTTCGTTCAACGATGCAGGCCCGAGCGCGGTGATGTAATCGAGGTCTTGCGCGCTGAAGGCTGCTAGCTCTGGGTTCACCATCATCGATCCGCTTCTATGTTCACGTTTTAGACATGTCAGTGTAGACATGTCATGCGAATGAACACATCTTTCAATAAATATTAATTAACTCCTTAAATATCAATCATTTATATATTGGCACAGCCCTTGCTCTCTTGATTAACGCCAGCGAGGACATTCCTGCTGCGAGTCATTGAACAACAATAAAAGGGAGTCATTTCATGAGTACGTCCAAGATCATCCGCCTGGGTCTTATCGGTGCTGGCCGCATGGGCAGCTTTCACGGCCTGACTGCCGCCAGACACATTCCCGGCGCCTGCCTGGCCGCCATCGCCGACCCTACCCCCGGTCAAGCCGCCCGCCTGGCCGCAGAGTTGGGTGTGCAACGGGTCTATACCGATCCACAGCAACTGCTCGATGACCCGGAAATCGATGCTGTCTTGATCGCCGCCCCCGCCCGCAGCCATGCCGAACTGGTGATCAGTGCGGCCCGTGCAGGCAAAGGCGTGTTTTGTGAAAAACCCATGGCCATCACCCTCGACGAGGCCGACCGCGCCATCGCCGCAGCCGCCGATGCGCGCGTGCCGCTACAGGTTGGCTTCAACCGCCGCTTCGCCAAAAGCTTCCGGGCTGCCCATCTGGACGTGGTCGCCGGCCGCATCGGTACGCCACAACTGCTGCGCTCGCTGACCCGCGACCCGGCGCTGAACAATCCGGCTGCCTCGCCGCAGTGGGTGATTTTCCTCGAAACCCTGATTCATGACTTCGATACCCTGCGCTACCTCAATCCCGGTGCCGAAGCGGTTGAGGTTTTTGTCATGGCCGATGCCCTGATTGCACCGGACTACAAGGCCAAGGGCTTCCTCGACACCGCCGTGGTCACGATCCGTTTCGACAACGGCGCCATCGCGACGGCCGAGGCCAATTTCCAGGCCGTGTATGGCTACGATGTTCGAGGAGAAGTGTTCGGCAGCGCCGGCATGCTGACCATGGGCAGCCTCAATGATTCTGACCTGGTTCGTTATCTGGCCAATGGCATCCAGACAGACACCCAGCGCCTGGACACCGACCTGCTGCGTGATGCCTACGTGGCCGAGCTCAATCACTTTGTCGACTGCCTGCGCACCGGTGAAAAACCGCTTGCCAGCGGCGAAGATGCCCGGGCGGCACTGGCCATTGCCCGCGCGTGTATCGAGTCCTTCCAGCAGGGCAAACCTGTGCGCGTGCAAGGAGCCCATTCATGAGTTTCACACCGTTCAAACTGGCGATCAGTGCCGAAATGGTCTTCCTCGACTTGCCGTTCACAGAGCGCGTAAAACGCATTCACGCGCTGGGGTTCAGTGCCGAACTCTGGGACTGGACGAAGAAAGACATTGCGGCCCTTGTCGCCACGGGCGCTGACTTCACCTCGATGACCGGCTACATCTCGGGCAACCTGACCGACCCCGAAGATATCCAGCACCTGCTCGACAGCGCACGAGAATCGCTGGCCGTCGCCGCACAACTGAATTGCCCGAGTCTCAACCTGCATGGCACTGGCCTGGGCGACAAAGGTTTGCCGGTCAAACCCGTGGCCCACACCACCGGACGCATGTGGTTGAGCGCCTGCAAGACCCTGGAAAAAATCGCTCGCCTGGGCGAAGACGCAGGCCGGGTATTCTTGCTGGAAAACCTCAATACCGAGGTGGATCACCCCGGCACTCCCTTCGCTCGCGCCGACGATACCCTGGCGCTGATCGAGGCCGTGGGCAGCCCTCATCTGAAGATGAACCTGGACCTTTACCATGCCCAGATCGGCGAAGGAAACCTGATCGAACTGATCCAGCGCGCCGGCAGCGCCATCGGGGAAATCCAGGTCGCCGATGTCCCCGGCCGCATGGAACCGGGCACCGGTGAAATCCATTATCCGGCCATTGCCAAAGCCTTGTTCCGCATGGGATACACCGGTGTCGTCGGGCTTGAGGGCTGGGCCAGCGGCGACAGCGAAGCGGCACTTGAACGCTTTCGGCAAGCCTTTACGCTGGATTGAAATGCCGGTCAGCGAGGCTGCGTTCGGCCCTTGTAGGAGCTGTCGAGCCTGCGAGGCTGCGATCGGCTGCGAAGCAGTCGTAAAACCAGAAGTCGCGGTGTGTCAGGCAGACCGTATCAGCCGGATTCACGACTGCTGCGCAGCCGATCGCAGCCTCGCAGGCTCGACAGCTGCTACAGATCGCACTACGCATTTTTTTGATCTTGGTGAATTTCAACTCATAACAAAAAAGGAAAAACCATCATGCGTCGCTGCACACTTCTTTTTGCCACGCTGTTATTCCTCTTCAGCCAATGGGCCGTCGCCAGCTATCGTATCGGCGTCAGCATTGCCAGGGTTGACGACAACTTCATGACCTATGTGCGCAGCGGCCTGGAAGATGCCGCCAGGAAGGAGAACGTCCAGATCCAGTTCGAGGATGCCCAGGGCGATGTGGTTCGCCAGCTCAATCAGATTCAGGGCTTTCTCGGCCAGAAGGTCGATGCCGTCATCGTCCTGCCCGTGGACACCGCCGCCACCGCCAACATGACTCGTGCCGCCGTCGAAGCGAAAATACCGCTGGTCTACGTCAACCGCCATCCGGACGAACGCGTCCTGCCCAAAGGCGTGGTCACGGTGGCGTCCAACGACGTTGAGGCCGGGCAACTGCAAATGCGCTACCTGGCTGACAAGATGGCGGGCAAAGGCAACATCGCAATCATCATGGGCGACCTGGCGCAGAACTCCACCCACGACCGCACCGAAGGCGTCAAACAAGTGCTCAAGGACTATCCCGGGATCAAGATCGTCGAACAACAAAGTGCCGAGTGGCAGCGCAACAAAGGGATGGACCTGACCAGCAACTGGCTGCTGGCCGGCACCGGCTTCGATGCCATCGTGGCCAACAACGACGAGATGGCGATCGGCGCCGCCATGGCATTGCAGCAAGCCGGCAAAGCCAAGGGCGAGATTGCAATTGTCGGCATCGACGGCCTGCCTGACGGTCTGGCGGCCATCAAGCGCGGGATGCTCGTAGCCTCCGTCTTTCAAGACCCCAAAGCGCAAGCGACCAGCGCGCTGCAAGCGGCCATCAAGATGATCAAAGGGGAGCCGGTCGAGACGGATGTCTGGGTGCCCTTTCAGCTGATCACGCCGGAGCAGGTAGCGGTGTTTGAGCAGCATTATAAATAGGGTCGAACGGCTGACATCGCGGTCTTGGCCGGGCGCCTTCGCACCGTTCGGGCGACCGACTCCTCAAAGCGCCCCGTGGCGTCACGATCGCGCTCGTATCGTCGCGTGAGCGGAAACGGCGGCAACCAGGCGCCTCGATCCGGACGTTGCCGCACAGGCAACCGCCGGTGAATCGGTCCATGCTGCGTCTCCTCTGATCAAGCGACGGTTGTGACTTTGCAAACTGTGAAAATAGTAGCGATGCCACGGCCATGGGTCGACTAATCTGAGTAGAGCACCAGCACAAACACGCCTCTAGCCTCAGGGGAAACGGGATGACCGGAAAAACAGCGCGCCAGTGTTCGTCATGGGTCCTGCCCTCCCTGCTCGCGATCAACCTGGCGCTGATGGCGGGATGTGCAGGCAAAGCTTCCACGGCAAGCTATTCAGCCTCAAATACAGGCTCAAATACAGGCTCAAACTGCTACGCAAAAGCGATACCCACTGCCGGCGAGGGCGGCCTGGCTTGGGGCGATACCTTGAGCATCGCTCGCAAAAAATCCATGGATAATTGCATCCGCTATGCCGGCCGATCCGGGGGTACGCCCAATACCTGCCAGGTGGTGTTGTCGGAGTGCAAAAATTAATAGGGCGTCATCGCTGCGATTGAAGCGGCTTTGAAAGGTTAACCAGCGCTGCAGCCCTGCCATACTGTTCAACATGACCCGTGCAACCTTCCGCTTCTACGAGGAGCTCAACGATTTCCTGCCGGCCGACCGGCGGCGGCAGTCCTTCACCTGCGAGTGCGCACGCGGGGCGACGGTCAAGCACATGATCGAAGCGCTCGGAATTCCGCACACCGAGGTCGAACTGGTGCTGCTCAACGGCGAGTCGGTGGGCCTGGATCGGGTGATTTTCGACAATGACCGGCTGGCGGTGTATCCCAAATTCGAAGCGCTGGACATCAGTCCGCTGCTCAAGGTTCGTGCGCAACCTTTACGGGTGCTGCGCTTTATCGCTGATGCGCACCTTGGCGGACTGGCCAACCTGCTGCGCATGAGCGGCTTCGACACCCTCTACGACAATGGCTTCGAGGACGGCGAGATCGCCGAGATCGCAGCGCAGCAAGGACGCATCGTGCTAACTCGCGACCGCGAACTGCTCAAGCGGCGGATCATCAGCCACGGCTGTTACGTGCATGCCCTGAAACCGTCGCTGCAGCTGCGCGAATTGTACGAGCGCCTCGACCTGGCGCGTACTGCGCGGCCATTCAGCCTGTGCCTGCATTGCAACCTGCCGCTGCACGAGATCAGCCCGGAAGTGGCCCGGTTGCAGGTGCCGCCCCGCGTTGGCGCCCTCTATTCGCACTTCCTGCGCTGCGACGCCTGCCAACGGGTTTACTGGGAGGGTTCGCACTGGCGCAGCATGTGTGCACTGCTGGCACCTCTGCTGGGCCAATAGCCGAGCGCATCGGGACGGCTGCCAGGGAAACTGGCTTTCGCAGGGTCTTGGAGCCTATGCAAACCCGAGGAACGACAGGATAACCACGACGATCACAACTACCCCGACGATGTAGATGATGTTGTTCATGAAATCCACCTCTCAACCTGGACAGGACTGCGTTAGAAAGACAAGACACTGCACCTTTGCCGGGAAAACACATCGGCTACGCCGCACACTATTTTTGCGAGCGACGATTTGAGTACAGCCAGACTGCCCTGGCTTACCGTTACCGGGCGGGATTGACGCGTGTGCTGTGCGCCAATCCCGCCCCTTCCTAGTTCTGACCACCCGACAACGGTGGGGTTCGCGGCGGGATCAATCGCTTCGTCCCCGTTGACTCAAACGCCGAAGCCAAGCGCAGCAGCGTCGAGTCGTCATAGGCCCGACCGGCGAAGGTCAGCCCGACGGGCATGCCGATGTCCGGCATGATTCCCATCGGCACCGTGACCGTGGGAACACCCAGGTGGCGGATGGCGAGATTGCCGTTAGCGACCCAGACACCGTTACTCCATGCGATGTCCGCAGACTTCGGATCGACATCGGCGTTCGCCGGCCCGACGTCGGCCACCGTCGGGAAGATCACTGCGTCGAGCCCCAACCGATCCATCCAGTCCTCAAGATCGATTCGGCGCGTCTGCTCAAGGCCGCGTAGTCCGTCGGGTACCGTAGTGATCTGGTCCCAAGGGGTGATGCCGCGCTCGGCCATCCGCACATATTCATCCATGCCAGCGGCAAGGTCGCCCTCACGGTTGGGCAGCGTTCCCGGGTCGTGCGGGAAAATCAGCGGCCCGTTCACATCGACCAGGCGATTGAGTTTTGGATCGCCGTTGGCCCGCAGAAAATCGTCGAACGCCCAAGCCGTCAGATCCCACAACTCATGGTGAAGGAACTCTTTGGAAACCAGGCCCCGGTTAAACACCGTTGGCGCACCGGGACGATCACCCTCGCAATTGGAAACCAGCGGGAAATCGACCTCGATCACTTCGGCCCCAAAGGCTTCGAGTGCCTTGCGAGCCTCTTCCCAGAGCCCGATCACGGAAGGACGGGTGTTGATTCGCTGCCCCGTCGGACCACCGATACCCGGCGCATCGCTCGTGCCTGCCTCGGGATCCGCGTTGATGTACATACGAGGAACGCCGAAGCGCTTTCCGGCGAGGGCATCGGTATTGGCGGCAAGCGACCCATAGGAAGCGGGACGCACCGAGGCGACACTTGGAATGGGCACCCAGGGTTGCATCCGCCACAGATCGCCTCGTGTGTCGGGATCGTCCGCCACCACCACGTCGAGCACTTCGAGCAGGTCCGCCATGGTTCTGGCAAACGGCACGACAACGTCCATGGTCGGCGTCAACGGCCAATTCCCGCGCACCGAGATCACTCCGCGCGAAGGCGTATAGGCACACAAACCATTGTTAGACGCCGGGCCACGTCCGCTCGACCAGGTTTCTTCGGCGAGGCCGAATGCCGCGAAACTGGCAGCGGTTGCAGTACCGGCACCGTTCGATGAGCCCGAGGCGAAGGGTGCGGTGAGATAGCCGGCGTTGTACGGGCTCTCAGCCCGGCCATACACCCCGCGCTGCATGCCGCCGTTGGCCATGGGCGGCATATTGGTCTTGCCCAGGCAAATTGCGCCAGCGGCACGAAGCCGTTCGATGGTGAACGCATCGCGATAAGCAATCAGGTTCGCGAACGCGGGACTTCCAGAAGCGGCGGTAAGCCCCTTCACCAGATAACTGTCCTTGGCCGTATAGGGAATGCCATCGAGCGGCCCCAGCGATTCGCCCTTGGCCCGACGGGCATCGGATGCCTGCGCTTCCTTGAGCGCATCGGGGTTGCGAACCACCACTGCGTTGAGGGCGGTGGGCGTGTCGGGGCCGTCGTAGGCATCGATCCTGGCGAGATAGGCCTGGACCAGCTCAACCGCCGTCGTCTGGCCCGATTCGAGTGCGGCACGCAGTTGGGCAATGGAAACCTCGGTGACCTCGATCATGCTGTTACCGCCGGCGGGTGATGGGTGACTGGATGTTGGGCTCAAAGACATCACTTATCTCAAAAAGGGTTTTCATAGTGGCTCTCGTTGCACTGCATTAGCGCGATCGATTACTCACAATAGGTGCTTAACCTGCGATCAATACGTGGTGAGCACGTTGTACCCGTGATTTTGCATGAGATTAGAGCAAGAGCCCACTCCATGAACGGCCCGGTGTCTCGGTGAGGGTCCTGTGGCGATGGTGGCGGCTCACCGAGGAACGCAAAACCTGTGGGAGCGGGCTTGCTCGCGAAAGCGGTGTGCCAGGCAACATTAATGTCGGCTGACACTGCCTCTTCGCGAGCAAGCCCGCTCCCACAGGGATGTGCGTTTGACTGACTGTTGCCGTCTACATCTCAACCTGCGTGCCCAGCTCGATCACGCGATTGAGCGGCAACTTGAAGTATTTGAGGTTGCTGTTGGCGTTCTTCAGCAAGAACGCGAACAGGCTTTCGCGCCAACGGGCCATGCCAATACGCTTGGTCGGGATGACAGTCTCCCGGCTGAGGAAATACGTGGTGCGCATCGGGCTGAAATCCAGCTCTTTCAAATGGCACAGGCTCAACGCCAGAGGGACGTCGGGCTCCTCGATAAAACCAAAGTGCAGACTCACTCGAAAGAACCCTTCACCATAAGCCTCGACCTCGAATCGCCGGTCCGCCGGCACACGCGGACTGTCTTCAGACACCACGGTAAGCAACACCACCTGCTCGTGCAGCACCTGGTTATGCAACAGGTTGTGCAAGAGGGCATGAGGGACCGCATCCGCCCTGGCCGTCAGAAATACCGCGGTACCCTGCACACGATGGGGGGGTTGCGAGCCGATGCTGCTGATGAACAACGGCAGCGGCAGCGAGGTTTCGTCCAGCCGCTCGACAATGATCTTTCGGCCCCGTTTCCAGGTGGTCATCAATATGAACAGGGCAATACCGGCAATCACCGGGAACGCACCGCCCTGGAAGATCTTCGGCGCGTTGGCAGCGAAGTACAGGCTGTCCACCAAGAGAAAACCCAAGAGCATCGGAATAGCCAGCCAACGAGGTGTTTTCCAAAGCAGCAATGCAACAGCCGAGGACAGAATGGTGGTAATCAGCATGGTGCCCGTCACCGCCACACCATAAGCCGCCGCCAGTGCACTGGACGATTCAAAACCGATGACCAGCAACACGACGCCGACCATCAGCGCCCAGTTCACCATGCCGATGTAAATCTGCCCCTGCTCCTGACTGGAGGTGTGCTGGATAAACATCCGAGGCACGTAACCCAGCTGAATGGCCTGGTGAGTCAGTGAGAATGCCCCGGAAATCACGGCCTGGGAGGCGATGATGGTGGCCAGTGTCGAGAGCGCAACCATCGGCAGCAGCGCCCAGTCAGGTGCCAATAGATAGAACGGATTACGTACCGCTTCAGGGTTCCCGAGGATCAGCGCGCCTTGGCCAAAGTAGTTAAGTACCAGGCCGGGGAGCACCAGGATGAACCAGGCACGAGCAATGGGTTTGCGACCAAAATGGCCCATATCGGCATACAGTGCTTCAGCACCAGTCAATGCCAACACGACGGCGCCCAGAATGGCGATGCCAATGCCCGGATGGACCACGAAAAATTTCACCGCCCACGCAGGATTCAGCGCTTGCAGAACTTCCGGCCGTTGCAAGATGCCGTAAATGCCAAGTGTGCCCAACACCACAAACCACAGCACCATGACCGGGCCGAACAGGATGCCGATACGAGCCGTGCCGTGTTTCTGTATCAAGAAAAGTACTACCAGGACGACAAGGGACAGCGGAACCACCCAATGCTCAATGCCATCAAACGCAAGCTGTAACCCTTCAACTGCAGAGAGCACCGAGATGGCGGGGGTGATCATGCTGTCCCCGTAAAAAAGTGCCGCGCCAAACAGGCCAAGCAACACCAGCACCCTGCTCATTTTGGGATACGGCGCCGCAGCCCGACGTGCCAGTGCCGTCAAGGCCATGATGCCCCCTTCGCCCTGGTTGTCGGCACGAAGGATAAACAGCACGTACTTGATCGAGACGACCCAGATCAGTGACCAGAAGATCAACGACAGAACGCCCAGTACACCGTCGTGATTGGCCTGGACTCCGTAATGACCGGCGAACACTTCCTTGAGGGTGTAAAGAGGGCTGGTGCCGATATCCCCATAAACCACGCCCACCGCGGCGATGAGCAAGCCCACTCCCGAGGTTTTGGAATGGGATTCTTCATGGGCCGGGATCGCAGTTTCGCTCACGGGTAGCTTCTCGATAAGGAGGAAGGATTGCAATGTCAGTCAGTTTAGCGAAATCCATGCGGGAGCGGCGGTGCGACGATTCGACTTGCTCGCGAAAGCGGTGTGTCAGGCGACATCAGTGTTGACTGGGCCACCGTCTTCGCGAGCAAGTCGAATCGTCGCACCGCCGCTCCCACAGGTTTCGCGCCTTAACTGACTGGAATCAGGAAAAATTACAGGCATATTCATGATCAAAAAAACGCGGCAAGTATCGTCGCGAGGGAGAATGTCGACCGTAAAGAATCCGTAAAATTGTACGGGCAGCACCCTCCCCCAATGATCATCAAGCGATTCACCCCTATTTTGCCGTCCCGCCACGAGGTTTATAGAACAGGAACTTCCGGGTCTCAGCCGTCTTGGTGTATTTCTTCGCCCAGGCGGGTTTCACCGTTCTGTCGTGGAAATACAAGGCACCATGGGTTCGGTCCGTGAGTTGCTTGTTGAGCGCCTTGCGCGCGATTTCCTTGGCGAGGGCATATTCGTCGTCTTCCTTTACCTGATCTGCACGTCCGTCGCACCACCATGAAAACTGGCAGGAGCCCGTTTCAGAGCCTTGCTTGACCACGGCGCACACCGTATCGGGAAACCCACCATGGCCGAGCCGGTTCATGACCACGCTGGCGACGGCTTCCATGTTGGCAGGTGCAACACCTTTGGCTTCCCAATAGATACTGCGTGCAAAGCAGGTGATTGCATCGTCCAGAGGGGCTGCGCCTGCCGGATCGACCGCCTGCGCTTCGGAGGGGGTGATGACTGCGGACTTGGGCACCGGGAGTTCGCTGTCCTTCTCGGCGGCTTTCTGCTCCAGGACCTGCGCCTTGTCTTCGGCCACTTCCTGTTTTTGCTCTTGCTCAGTCGCCAACACCTGGCCGCACAGAAGGATGATTGCGAAGCAGGTGAGTACCCATTTTAATCGCATGATCGATCCTTCCGATGACACTGGCTTAAGCAATGAAACGGCGATGTTGTAGCGCTGACCTGCTGTGATTGTAGTCGTCGCACGTCATTCCAGCCGTCTGACAATAATCTGCATGTCGAGGCGAAAAGGCATTGCATTCGCAGGGGTGAAATCGCGCATCATGGACGCAGTCCGTCCAAGGGAGATTTTCATGCGCAGCCTGTCATCCGTTTTGCATCTTGCCGTGTTGTCATTCGGGCTGGTGTTCAGCGTCGCCGCGTCGGCGGCCGATGAAACGCAGCTGGTCGAGTCGATCAACGTTTACCGCAGCCAGGCGCAGCGCTGCGGTGGCCAGGCGTCTTCGGAGTTGCCACCACTGGCGAGCGATCCGCGTCTGGTCCTGTCCGCCAACAGCATCGGTGACTTGCAACAGGCACTGGCCCGCGCGGCGTATCCGATGGTAAATGTCCAGGCGATCAGCCTGTCCGGTCCGCGTGATGCGCCGTCCGCCATGAAGGCGATTCAGGAGAGCTTCTGCCAAGTGGTGCTGGACCCGCAATTCGTCGACATCGGCGTTAGCCGCGATGGCCGTGAGTGGCGCATTGTGCTGGCGCGTCCGCTGTTGACCGGGCGTTTGGGTGACTGGCAGGCGGAGGGACAGAAACTGCTTGAAGCGATGAATAGCGCCCGCGCCCAGACGCGCCAGTGCGGCACTCAAGCCTTTGCCGCCACGACGCCGCTGGCCTGGAACGCCACACTAGGCTCCGCGGCCGAGACCCACAGCCGGGCCATGGCCAACAATAACTATTTCGATCACAAGGACCGCGACGGTCGCACGCCGGGTGATCGGGCTGAACTGGCGGGTTATGCGGGCCAGCAGGTCGGCGAAAACATCGCCGCCGGGCAAGACACCGTGCGCAAAGTGGTCGATGGCTGGCTGGCCAGCCCAGGCCATTGCGCCAACCTGATGAACCCGCAATTTCGTGAACTGGGTGCGGCTTACGCGGTGGACCCGAAGAGTGACGCAGGCATTTACTGGACGGCGATGTTCGGGACGCCGTGAAGGCTTGAACCGTCCGTTGAAAAAGGAATCGTGATTTGAATAAAGCCCCCTCTTCCACCGTCGAACAGGACCTGTCGAAGCCTGAGGCCATCAGCCTGCGGGAAGCATTCCTGTTCTGGCTGAAACTCGGCTTTATCAGTTTCGGCGGGCCGGCCGGACAGATTTCGATCATGCACCAGGAGTTGGTGGAGCGCCGACGCTGGATCTCGGAACGGCGCTTTCTGCATGCCCTCAACTACTGCATGTTGTTGCCTGGGCCTGAGGCTCAGCAGTTGGCGACCTACATCGGCTGGCTGATGCACCGCACGTGGGGCGGCCTGATTGCCGGCGTGCTGTTTGTGCTGCCTTCGCTGTTCATCCTGATCGCGTTGTCCTGGGTGTACATCGCCTTTGGCGAAGTGCCGGTGGTGGCCGGGCTTTTCTATGGCATCAAGCCTGCCGTGACCGCCATTGTGGTGCAGGCGGCCCACCGGATCGGCTCGCGGGCCCTGAAGAACAACTGGCTGTGGGGCATCGCCGCGGCTTCATTCACGGCCATCTTCGTGTTCAATGTGCCCTTCCCGTTGATTGTGCTGGGCGCCGCCATCATCGGTTATGTCGGCGGACGTCTGGCACCTGAAAGGTTCCAGACCGGGGGCCACGGTGCTGCGAAAAAATCCTTCGGCCCAGCCTTGATCGATGACGATACCCCGCCTCCCGAACACGCCCGTTTCAACCGTTTTAAATTGCTGCGCCTGTCGCTGGTGGGTGCGGCGTTGTGGGTGTTGCCGATGGGCATTCTCACCGCACTGTTCGGCTGGGAAGGCACCCTGACCCAGATGGCCTGGTTCTTTACCAAAGCGGCATTGCTGACATTCGGCGGCGCGTACGCCGTGTTGCCCTATGTGTATCAGGGCGCGGTCGGCCATTATGGCTGGCTGACACCCACGCAGATGATCGACGGTCTGGCACTCGGCGAAACCACCCCCGGGCCGCTGATCATGGTGGTGGCCTTCGTCGGTTTCGTCGGCGCCTATGTTCAGCAGGTGTTCGGTCCCGATCATGTGTTCCTGGCCGGCGCCCTCGCCGCCACGCTGGTGACCTGGTTCACCTTTCTGCCATCGTTCCTGTTCATCCTCGCCGGCGGTCCGCTGGTGGAGTCGACGCACAACGAACTCAGGCTCACCGCACCGCTGACCGCGATTACCGCGGCGGTGGTCGGCGTGATCCTTAATCTGGCGTGCTTCTTCGGCTACCACGTGCTCTGGCCCAACGGCTTCAGCGGCCAACTCGACTGGCCTTCGGCGCTGATCGCCGTTGCGGCGGCCATCGCCTTGTTCCGCTTCAAGCGGGGTGTGATCGAAGTACTGATGGGGTGCGGGCTGATCGGGTTGGTGGTTCATCTGCTGCGCTAGCGCAGCGAACGTGATCAATTAAGTTGTCGCTGCCTCTGCAGCTCGGTCTTCAGCCAGGTATCTGCCGGTTGTACGCCCGCCGGACAACGCACTTCATAGGCGCGACCACTCACACTGCTTTGGGTGGCCGCCAGGTCGATGAAGTTTTCTGCGCTATTGATCGCGCCCCTCTCTTCGAGATACTCAAGCTTCTTTTCCAGATGTGCCCGGGCCTGAGCGCCTGGGTATTCGCTCCCGTTGCGCACAAACCGGCACTCACTGTGCTCGACAAAGTCCAGCAAGCTGTTTATTTCCTGAGTGGCTTGAGGTGGGGTTTGCGCCTGTGCATTGAGCACCACTGCGGTCAGGCCGATACCCGCCGCGATCAACCAGTGGCTGACATGCCGAGTGAAACGTCCAGGCAGAACTCCCATGGTGACACCTCGCATGACTGACGGCAGATCAGAGCGGTGGCGCCCGCTCTGAAGGCTGGCGAGCAAGTATCAATCGTCGTCGCGGTCGTCGCGGTCCCGGTCACGGTAACGACGGCGATCATCACGCCGGTCATAATCCCGGTCATACCCTCGATCATCACGTTGGTCATAGCCTCGGTCATGGTCGCGACGGTATTCACGGCGGTGATCCCGATCGTACCTGTCATCATCTTCCCAGTGAGGAAAGCAGCCTCCCAACAAGAGAGTAGCTGCAATGGCCAGGGTCATTATCGCGGTGCGCTTCATTTGAACATCCTAAAAGCAAAGGTCAGAGCTGCGGGGATGAGTTGACGCTATCCACGAATTCAATCGAAGTGCGTGCAAACCGCAGATACGACCTTCCAGATGCTCAATGATTCAGTTATCGCCAGGCCTTACAGCGTTCTTTGGCTGTTACCGATGGTTTTGGCTTTTTCGATGGCCCAGTCCATCGCCGCTTCCATGTCCAGCAGATGCGGCGACGGATGGTTGTCCTCAACGATGGCCGAACCGTCCGGCCAATAGACACCCATGAACATCTTCAGCGAGCCGTCTCTCAATATCTCGGCTTTAACCTCGATGCTGCATCCGTTCGATAGCGTTTCCGAGTGGATCATATGGCGCTCAGTCATGGCTGCATTCCTCCCGTCGTTGCTATCAGCGTAACCCATGCAGCACTGAGCGCGATGACGCTCAAGCGTCTATCTGCACCACCTCGATTCCCAGCTGTTGATAATCCTCGACATTGCCCGAGGCCACGTGACGTTCGGTGATCAGGGTATGCACACGGTTGCAAGGCGCAACAACGAAAGGCTCCACCGCCCCCAGTTTGTCCGCGGTGGTGACGGCAATCACATGGGAAGCGCTGGCGAGCATCGCCTGCTTCACCGGCACCTCATCGAAATGCAACGAGCTGATGCCGACTTCCGGATGAATGGCGCAGACCCCGGTGAACAGCAGATCGGCCTTGATGCCTTCGATCAACCGCAGGGTTTCATGGCCGCCGGAAGACATCGTCGCGGGATTGAGCTGACCACCGGCAACAATCACCGTAATGCCTTTGTATTCGGCCAGTGTGATCGCGATCATCGGCGACGCAGTAATGGCCGTGAGGGAAATGTCAGCGGGCAGCGAGCGCGCGATCTGCAGCGTGGTGCTGCCGGAATCGAAAATCACAATCTGGCCGTTTTTGACCCGGCGTGCGGCGAGTTGGGCCAGACGGGTTTTCACCTCATCGGTTTCGCCAACCCGGGTGAAGTAATCCTTGCCCGTATCCTTGGGCCGCGGCAGTGCTCCGCCATGCACCCGCTGCACCAGCCCGGCGCTGGCCAGCTCCGACAGATCCCGACGAATAGTGTCTTCGGACACAGCGAAATGCTGGCTCAGCTCGGAGGCCATGACCTTACCGTCGCGTTCCAGAATCAAAAGGATTTTCTGACGGCGCAACTGCGGGAGTTCGATGATGGAATGCTCAGCTTGCATGGTTATGCCTGTTTTTGCGTGTTTGTGCGAGATTAGCCAAACAGCGAAATGAACACAACCGGCATGGCAGCGCAGAACCTGTGGGAGCGGGCTTGCTCGCGAAGGCGGCGGTACATCCAGTATTGATGTCGCCTGACACACCGCTTTCGCGAGCAAGCCCGCTCCCACATGGGTTGCGTTTAACGGACGTTAATCACAACGCATTCACAATGAACTCGCGCAACCATTGATGCG
The DNA here is from genome assembly GCF_044746425.1 of Pseudomonas sp. NPDC086112. Taxonomy (NCBI): domain Bacteria; kingdom Pseudomonadati; phylum Pseudomonadota; class Gammaproteobacteria; order Pseudomonadales; family Pseudomonadaceae; genus Pseudomonas; species Pseudomonas sp. NPDC086112. Next base: position 213,638 of record NZ_JBIVCD010000005.1, read on the forward strand.
CAGGGTCGCGATGAACCCGCTCGGGCCAGAGCATCGACATCTCGTAACCCGGGACATCAAGCGGTGGCTCGACCACTTCCAACGCCCCCACATCGCGAACCAGCCGCGACGGCAGCATCGCCACCATATCGGTACTCTCCACCACCGACCGCACAAACAGGAAATGCGGGACTGAAAGCACCACCCGGCGCGTCATGCCCGCCGCCGAAAGCGCTTGGTCGGTGACACCCTGAAACGCCCCACCATCCCGTGACACGATCACGTGGTCGAGTTCACAAAATTGCGCCAGTGTCGGCCGTTTTTTCAACTGCGGATGGCCGGCACGCCCTACCAAAACATATCGTTCGGTAAACAACGCTCGACGCCGCAAGCCGGGGGGAGCGTCCTCGCTGGTGTGGAAAGCCAGATCGATTGCCCCCTGCTCCGCTTGCCTGGCGATCTGAGACGGAACCAGATCAAACACCGCCAAACGCGTGCCCGGTGCTGCCGAACGCAGCCCGGCCAACGCGGGCAACACGATGGTCGACTCACCGTAGTCAGACGCCATGACGTTCCACGTCTGCCGTGCCTCAAGCGGGTTGAAAGGGCTGGCCGGCGACACGGCACGCTCCAGGGCTTCCAGGGCCTGACGCAATGGCTCGCGCAACTCATCGGCCCTGGCCGTGGGCCGCATGCCCCGTGGTCCTGGCAATAACAGTGGATCACCGAAAATGTCCCTCAATTTGGCAAGATGAACACTCACCGACGGTTGAGACAAACTCAGGCGTTGCGCCGCACGGGTCACGTTGTGTTCCGAGAGCAAGACATCAAGGGTCAGCAACAGATTGATGTCCAGGCGTCGCAGATTATTCATGGTAATACCTGGCATATTGGTTATTCATTTCCAATATACCGGGTAACGTCCGATTCTGCTGGCTCCTGACACCGGAGACTCAGCCATGAAAGTTCTGCTCGTTTATGCCCATCCCGAACCAAAATCATTGAACGGCTCGCTCAAAGACTTTGCCGTCAAACGCCTGGAAGCTAACGGCCACCAGGTGCAAGTCTCCGATCTATACGCGATGGACTGGAAAGCCTCGCTGGATGCCGATGACAGTCCCGGCCGGCCAGCCGAATCGCGGTTCAATCCTTCGCTGGACTCCAAACTTGCCTTCGAAGAAGGCCGGCAAAGTCAGGACATCGTCCTCGAACAGGAAAAACTGCTCTGGGCCGATGCCGTCATTCTGCAGTTTCCACTGTGGTGGTTTTCGATGCCGGCGATCCTCAAAGGCTGGGTGGAACGCGTCTATGCCTATGGTTTTGCCTATGGCGTAGGAGAGCATTCCGATGCGCGCTGGGGTAACCGCTATGGAGAAGGCACGCTGGCGGGCAAACGGGCGATGCTGATCGTCACTGCAGGTGGATGGGAGTCTCATTACAGCCCTCGGGGCATCAATGGGCCCATCGATGATGTGTTATTCCCGATTCAGCATGGCGTGCTGTTTTACCCTGGTTTCGACGTGCTGCCACCGTTCGTGATCTATCGCACCAGCCGAATGGACGAAGCGAAATTTTCGACGACCTGTGATGCGCTCGGTCAACGGCTTGATGACCTCGGGAGGACCGCACCGATTCCTTTCCGGCCACAGAATGCAGGCGCGTATGACATCCCGCAGCTGACATTGCGTGCGGAGATTGCGTCGGATCAGACTGGGTTTTCGGCTCACGTCAGACAGGCAGAGCGTGATGAATCAGATGTGCGGGCGCCAACCGCAAAAGCGAGTGCCGTGAGTTAAATCGTAATGTGATCTGTAGCAGCTGCCGAGCTTGCGAGGCTGCGTTCGGCTGCGAAGCAGTCGTGAATCCGGGGAGCTCGGTCTGCCTGATGTACCGCAATTTCTGAATTTACGACTGCTACGCAGCCGAACGCAGCCTTCGGCAGCTGCTACGAAGAACGCGTCGTGGCTGAAATGGTTTAACCAACTCGCAAATACGAAAAAGCCCGCACAAGGCGGGCTTTGGAAATCGATGTAGGTGGCCAGCGCTGGTCTCTGGCTTACAAGGTTTATCGGGCCTCTCACAGAACAGGATTTTTAACTTTAGGCTGTTCTGCCTCACACGGCATAAGGGCTGGATCTCAGCGCGGAGATCTTTCTAACCGTGTACCCTTGGGAGCGCGCCCCACGCCTCCTCGCTATCCCTTTGCGCATCAGTCTGCGTCTTCACCTACAACTTCAGAATAGCAAATCGATCGAAGCCTGGGTCGGGCTTTTTAGACCGATTCTTTTCTAAGGGAATGACAGGTAAATGGAAAGATACTAACGCTGCGCCCCTATGGCTCGAACCAGGACGAACGCCACAGCGTAGGAGCTGCCGAAGGCTGCGATCTATTGATCTGAGGCCCGAAAAACCCATAGGAATCCCCTCACCACAATGGAACTCTCCTTTCCCTTTAGGGATGGAATTTCCCACTCGGCCCCGCACCCGTTTTTGTTGTGCGAAAAATCTTATAGCCCACCGTCTGCCTGGCTGACGTCATATCGACATCGATCACCATGACATTCGAGTGATTACCGTAAAAGGAATCCGGATCGATACACGACAGCGTGGAAATTCCATTAGGCAGGGTGTGCGAGTGGTTCATGTTGTAGATCTGCTCGGGCCTTATGTTTGGGGTGTACTGGTTTATCGGGCTGGACATCAACTCATTGATCACCGTGCTTTTCTCACCGCGCGAAACCGCAAGCGTGGCGTGATAAGAGGTGTGCATGTCGCCCGTCAGGAAGGTCAGGCGTGACACGTTTTTTTCGAGGACATGCTCAAGGATGCGGCTTCGCTGTTCTTCGAAAGCAGGATCCGACCATTTGTCACCTTCAGAGTTTTTCACCACTCCCACGAATGGCACGCTGGTGACAACGAACTTCAGGTCATCACGGTAACGCGACAGCCAGCGCAACAGGTCGTCTTCCTGGACCTCATCAAGCAAACACTTTTGCGCCGTGCTGCGGTAATAACGGGTGTCCATGACAAAGAACTTCACCGCGCCGTAGTTGAACTCGTAGTGGTAATGATGCTCGGCATGACGACTCGAAGGATTGTGCGAATGCTGAAACTCCCAATACGCCTTGATGGCGGCGTTCGCCAGCGCTTGCGTGGACGAACCGGTGGCCGTGTCGAAGTTATTGATCAGTTCATGGTCGTCAAGAATCATGTAATGCGACAACTCTGTCAGCGTCCGGCGCGCGGGCACACAGTCCTCCCAGGCATCCAGATACTTGTCACGAAAGAACTGCACATCGATGGCGGGCTGGCGCGGGATGTCCGAGTAAATCTGGTCGCCGCAATGAATCATGAAGCGTGCGTCGTTGTTTTTGGCCACCCGAGAAATCTCGACCCAGGCGCGGTCGGGCCTCTCCAGTATCCCGAGCGAATGCAAATTGCAGGAGCCGAGCACGAAAGAGAATGATCCGGTCAGTTCTACCGCGGGAAAGGTGCGAAAGCGCCCTTCGGTATAGGCATCACGAACTCGCTCATCGGCTGCCGCACCGCGGGTCTTGCCGAAAGCCACCTTCACGGTATAAGGCGTATCGGGATTGAGCTTTTTCCACTCCAGAACGCCCGTGTAAAACTCCATTGGCTGGGCATCGAGCACCTTGGTGGGGCCTGTCGCGTTGTTGTCGCAATCCACGACATCAACAAAGGCCACCGGCCAACGCTCGCTGGCGCGTACCCAGACTTTAATCGACGTATCGGTGGTATGACCGAGAATGAGCCGCGCCATCTGATTTCCTCCTGAAACCTGAGCAGCAGTTCAGTCGATAAATCAGCATCGCGCCACTAAGACATCAAACCCGTCGAGTAAGAACAAAGCCCTGATGATTTGAGGCTTTGTCGTTCAAAAAGCGGTTCGGCCTGGATGAGTCAGCCTCACTCTGCTCGCGACTGTGTGAGCGACCACATCCAGACGCTCAATACCACGAGCAATACCAAGGCGAGCACGCTGGGCCACAGGGGCATGGGATACCCATCAACGAGAACCTCGGGGCGAATAATCAGGCGCCCCAGTTGCGCCAAGGCCATCAGTGCGTAGACGGTGCCGGCCACTCGCAGCCCAATGATCCGGGATTTCATGCTGTTATCCTCGACCTGACTATGAACGTAACAGGCGAGCAAAAGCGTTGTTTTTTGCCGGCCCAGTGTGTGAAGTCGTGAAGGGGCGGCCAGCCTTGGCGCGCTCCTCTCCTCCCGCTCGGAAACCACTATCCAACCCTGGCCTTCACCAGAGGCCGGGGACCAATCTCCACCGTACTCGACGGGCGTAATCGTCATACCCTGCAAGCTCGGACCGCAACAGCTGGTCCTCCCATGCCGTGCGCAAGACAAGTAACGCCGACGCCAGTGCGGCGGGCAACAGTGCCCAGAACGAACCCAGCGCAAGGGCCATGCCGAAGAACAGGAACAGTGCGGCGATGTACCCGGGGTGACGCACGAAACGGTAAGGGCCGCTGTCGATCACGCGCTGATGCCGCTCGGCCTGGATGCGCACACCTGGTTCGAAGAACGGATTCACTGCCTGCGCCCAGCCTGTTACCGCGATGCCCGCCAGCACAGCGATGTAGCCGCCTGGCACCAACCAGGCCGGTACCGCCGACCAATGGAAACGCCCGGCATCGATCGCCGCGACCGGCAGGACCGCCGTCATCGTCGGCAATATGAGCGCCAGCAGCGCTTTGTCCCAACTTTTAGTGCCTGGCTGAATCCGGCTGCGCGCGCGAAAGATCACAGGGTTGACCCACGCCAGGACAAGGCCTGACGCGCCCAAAGCCAAAATCAGCACGATCAGCAATACCCATCCGGGCCGCCAGGCAATAGTGCCAGCCGGCAGGAAGATCAATACCAGCAGCGCAAGCGGCAGGCCGATCCCATAAGTGATGGCCGTACGGCGTGACATCGCCTTCGGATCCTGGGGAGTTTCTGTCTTTTCCATTTTGCTTGCCATATTCGATAGGCCCGCAAATGGAGTGTAGAGTTCCCCTAATCACCGAGCGACGTGATCGAGGGAACTCCCATGCCCACCACAGCAGAATCCAGAGCGTGCACGCGCGCGTTCGCACGCGTCATCGGGCCTTGGCTGGTCATCGTGCCCGGCATCATCGCCGTGCGGGCGCCAGACATGGGGCCACTGGCAGCCGACTTCTTCGCGAGCCCGCTCACCGTGTGGTTTGCCGGCGCCCTGCTGTTGTTCGGTGGCCTGCTGATCATCGCGTTCCATCAATATTGGTCGAACGCCGCGGCGGTTGTGATTTCCCTGTTCGGTTGGTTCCTGGCGCTTCGCGGCGCTGTACTCCTGGCCGCGCCGCAACTGATTGAACGTGGCGTGGCTGTATCGGCGAGGGTGCCGTTGCTGGTGCAAGTCGGCTTCGGCGTCGCCGTGCTGATCGGCCTCTGGCTCACCTATGTCGGCTGGATTGCCAAGCCCGATGCATCGCCGGCGGAGGGCGTTTTATAAGCATGAGCACGCAGTAAATCTGGAACTCCACTCTACGAACGCAACACCCCGATCGCCCGCCGATACTTCTCAACGCGCTCCAGATCCTCCCAGGACGGCTGGGCAATCCGCGACAAGTCGCTGTTCT
>NZ_JBIVCD010000006.1:0-356 GCF_044746425.1 Pseudomonas sp. NPDC086112
GAAGAGGCGTCCTGCCCGAACCTGGGCGAGTGCTTCTCCGGCGGCACCGCGACCTTCATGATCATGGGTGACATCTGCACCCGTCGCTGCCCGTTCTGCGACGTTGGTCATGGTCGTCCGAAGCCACTGGACGTCAACGAGCCGGAAAGCCTGGCCATTGCCATCGCCGACCTGAAACTCAAGTACGTCGTAATCACCTCGGTAGACCGCGACGACCTGCGTGACGGCGGTGCCCAGCATTTTGCCGATTGCATCCGCGAAATCCGCAAACTGTCGCCGAACGTGCAGCTCGAGACCCTGGTCCCGGACTACCGTGGCCGCATGGACGTCGCGCTGGAAATCACCGCCGCCGAGCC
>NZ_JBIVCD010000006.1:366-101349 GCF_044746425.1 Pseudomonas sp. NPDC086112
CGCCGGATGTGTTCAACCACAACCTGGAAACCGTGCCGCGCCTGTACAAGGCTGCGCGTCCGGGTTCGGATTACCAGTGGTCGCTGACCCTGCTGCAACGCTTCAAGCAGATGATGCCGCACATTCCGACCAAGTCCGGTTTGATGCTGGGCCTGGGCGAAACCGACGAAGAAGTCATCGAAGTCATGAAGCGCATGCGCGAACACGACATCGACATGCTGACCCTGGGCCAGTACCTGCAACCGTCCCGCAGCCACTTGCCGGTCCAGCGCTTCGTACACCCGGACACCTTCGCCTGGTTCGCCGAGGAAGGTTACAAGATGGGCTTCAAGAACGTTGCTTCCGGGCCGCTGGTACGCTCCTCGTACCACGCTGACGAGCAGGCGAAACTGGTCAAGGCCGAGCTGATGTCGTCCTGATCCCGTTATGAGAGCAAAAAAGGCCCGCAAGGCTTCCAGGCCTTGCGGGCCTTTTTTTAGCAGTGCTCACGGCGATTACAGTCTTTTCCTGCAAACCGTGGTGCGATTGACCCTCTTCTGTTTATTCCCGTTCCTGACTACTGTGTGCTGAAGCGTTCACAGGGAGAATCATGGATGACTGCTCGACCGACCCACACCCTTTGTCCTCATACCCCCGTTCCGGCCTTGCCACCTACAGGGCTGATTGGCGTGATCGCGCCCGCCGGCCCCGCAGCGCTGGACACCGATAAAGCCATCGGCTGGATGCGCGCTCGCGGCTATTCGCTGCGCGTGTTTCCCGGCGTTTATGAGCAAGACGGTTATCTGGCTGGCAGTGATGATGTGCGGCTCAATGACTTGCATGGCGCATTCGCCGACAGCGAGGTCGATGCCATCCTCTGTCTGCGTGGCGGTTACGGTACGCCGCGTTTGCTTGATCGCATCGATTTCGAATTACTGCGCAACAACGCCAAGCCGTTTATCGGTTACAGCGACGTCACTGCGCTGCACTTGGCCATCAGTCGTTATGCAGGCTTCGTGACGTTTCACGGCCCGATGCTCAACGCGGACCTGCTGGGTGACAAGCAGCAACCCACCGAGTTCTCGTTTTTCAACATGCTGCGCGGGCAGGTGAAGGCGGGCAGTGTGCTTTCTCACCCGGTGGCCTGGCCGTTGACCACCATCGAGCCCGGTATCGCTCACGGGCGTTTGCTGGGGGGCAATCTGTCGATGATCGCCGCGACCATGGGCACGCCTTACGAGATCGATGCCGAGGGCGTCATCCTGTTCATCGAAGACATCAACGAGCCGCTGTATCGCATCGACCGGCTGCTGACTCATTTGCGTCTGGCCGGCACGTTGCACAAGCTGCGCGGGGTTCTGGTGGGGGATGTGGCAGGGGTTGATGCGATCGCGCTGAAGAAGTTGCTCAAGCAGACCTTTGCGCCGTTGCGCATCCCCGTGCTGGCCGGATGGCGTAGCGGGCATTGTGATCCGAATCTGACGCTGCCGATGGGCGCGCTGGTCAGGCTGGATGCGGGGGACAAGGCGTTGGTGTTGGAGCAGGATGTGGTGATCAGGCAGTAGTTCGTTAGCGCCTGATAGTCAGTCTTCGCGGGCAAGCCTCGCTCCTACGGAATTGTTGGGTCGTCATAAACCCTGTAGGAGCGAGGCTTGCCCGCGAAGCTTTTAGCGGCTACGCAACCCTTCCAGCAACTTGTGCGTCGGATAACCATCCGCCGGCCAGCCAAACGACTGCTGCGCGCTGCGGATCGCTTTGCGGGTATTGGCGCCGATAATCCCGTCGGCGGTCCCTGCGTCGTAGTTCTGGGCGCTCAGCAGGTTTTGCAGCTCGATTCGCTCGGTACGGCTCAGCGGCAAGTCATCTTTTGGCCATAGACCGCTGATCAAACCGCCGCCATTGAAGCGCTCGGACAACAGACTCACGGCCAAGGCATAGGACGAAGAGTTGTTGTACTTGAGAATCGCGCGGAAGTTATCGAGGACCAGGAACGCCGGGCCGCGATAGCCTGCCGGCAACAACAGGGCGGCCGACAGGTGTTCGGAACCTGCCGGAACCTGGCCGCCATTGGGCAGGGTTACCCCCAGTTGTCGCCACTCGGCCACACTCTTGCGAATCGCGCCATCGGCCAGGACGTAATTGAAGCCGCTCGCCAATTGTACTTCGAAGCCCCAGGGCTGACCTTTCTGCCAGCCGGAGCTTTGCAGGTAGTGCGCGGTCGAGGCCAATGCATCAGCAGAGCTGTTCCAGATGTCGCGGCGGCCATCACCGTCGAAGTCTACGGCGTGGGTGTTGTAGGTGGTCGGAATGAACTGGGTCTGGCCCATGGCGCCTGCCCAGGAGCCGAGCATTTTCTCGGGGGCGATATCGCCTTGTTGCAGGATTTGCAAGGCCGCGATCAGTTGCGCGTGGGCAAACCCGGGGCGTCGCCCTTCATAAGCCAGGGTCGCCAGGGAGTTGATCACCGACTTGCTGCCCTGGAACTGACCAAAGTTACTTTCCATGCCCCACACCGCGACCAGAGCCTGACGGTCGACGCCGTAGCGCTGTTCGATGCTTTGCAGGATGTCGGCGTGCTCGCCGACAAGCGCCTGACCTTTGCGCACCCGTAGCGGCGACAGCGCGCCATCGAGGTACTCCCACACCGGGCGAGTGAATTCCGGTTGGCTGCGATCGGCACGGATCACGCTGTCGTCCACGCTGACATTGGCAAAAGCACGATCGAACAGGTCGGCGCGAATGCCGGCGGCGAGGGCGTCCTTACGGAAACCCGCCTGCCATTCGGCAAAGGTCTGGGTAGGCTGGATGTCGAGATTTTCACCGGTTGGAACCACCGGCGGAATAACCGCAGGGGCCGTCGCAACGGTGCGGGTCTGAAGCGGTTGGGCGTCGGCAGCGGTGGGTTTTTCCGCGCAGGCGACAAGCAGAACGAGGCTGGAGGCAGCTATCAGTTGGCGAAGAGGCCAACGACGGGAAATACAAAGGGGCATGCACAGGTCCAGAGGATACGAATCAGGTGCAGACCTTAACATGCCTGCTGAGAGAATCGGTCGCTTGGCAAACATTTGGACTGAAAGCTTGCTAGCCAACTGGCTAGCCTAGTCCCATTTCATGCGCTCTCCAACTGTCAGATCTGGCAGCTATTCGGGGCTCTTTTCAAACTGTTAAATGATCGATACAGGCAACTTTATCGTTCATCGATGGGGACTTTTTACATGAAAAGGATAGTGCTTTCGTTGTTGTTTTTCCTGATTTTGGGCTGTTCGACATCACACGATGTGAGCAACGATTCAATTTACAACAATATGACTACCTCGGCGACGACGGAACCGCCGTTGGCAACTCGCGGTCCGTTAGTGGCAGCCGAGTTGGCTGCGCGTTACAGAGATACTGCCACCACTCGATGCGATGGACTGGATAGAAGGCCAGCATTCTTGTGCAGTGGAATTTTGCTACGTGGAACGGCCACTGCAGACGGATTCGATGTCTGGGATCCGAGCCCTACGGCAGTAAGGGTGGGAGGCACTTCATTTTCATTTGTCCGTTCGGACTACAAGATGAAAAGACTTGCCATGGGCTATAAGAAGGGTCTGATTTTTTACCCTGTTTTGAAAACTCCTCCAAGTAAACTCAAGATCCCCGTTTTGTGTTTCTTTCCCGTGGACGGGGATTCCGATCATCGTAGCGACAAGGGTTGCGGCGGTATTTCCGGGTACGCCTCAACCGTTGCCTGCGCTTCTCAGGGTATCGACACCCCTGAAAAATGGGCAGGGAATTACCAACAATATGCTTCTGAAAGTCATAACAGGAGGGGTGTGTGCAGTTTTGATGTCCGAGATTCGATTGATGCGCTTGCCGGCCCCAACTTTGTCAAAGGCATGCAGGCAGGTCGCTTGGTGACGCCTAGAGCTTTTGATATACCCAATGATGTGAAGATGGAAACTTGGGAAAAGGGGGCGGCCGCGGTTCTGCCAATTGAGGCCTTCTTTTATGTCATTGTCGGAAGTTCTTCAGGATTGACGGAAGTGCAAAAGGATCAACTTCGATTCAAGGAGGTCACTGGAGAAAGCATACCCATTATCAAAGTGACAATGCCCGCAACGCTGGACGAAAAAGTGACCTTCGCTTTTCAGGCGCAAGATCAGGCAGTGAATTGATTGCTGATTCAAGCGGCCAGAAAGTAAGAAGCCTCCCAGCTGTTAGACTGGAAGGCTTCGCGGCGGTAGCTGCCTTTGCCCTTGCCGGCTCGTTCCTGACGGCTGCGGAACAGTGGCTGGGCGACGATGGATTTGGCCTTGTTGGGGCCATGTTTAGATGGCTTTTTGCTCATGATGATCTCTCGCAAGTGAGTGGGTTTTGCGGGGGAAATGATCTGCCGAAGTAGGGATTCTGTCTAGTCCCTACATTGTGTAGGACCTTTCGGACGCCTTCGCGGGCAAGCCTCGCTCCTACAGGAATCACACACGATCTCTGTAGGAGCGAGGCTTGCCCGCGAATGGCCGTTATGGGTCAAAAACATTACTCGGCAGGCAGCGATAATCTCTGGCCAGCCATCAACAGCGTCAACCGACTCAGACTCATCCACGGCGAACCCGCCGCCTGGCCTTTGATCTGCGCGTCGATGCGCTGGGCTTCCAACAGCAACTGCGCCCAGCGTTGTGCCGAATAGCGTTGCAGCGCTTTGCTCATCAACGGTTTGCGTTTGTCCCAGATTGGCGGTCGGGCCTGGCTGAAGGCTTTGTCGAGCGGCACGCCTTGGCTGTATTGCAGCGACAGGTTGGCCAGCAGACGCAGTTCCCGGGCCAGCGCCCAGAGAATCACCGGCGGTTCGACGCCTTCGCCGCGCAACCCTTCGAGCATGCGCAGGGCGTGAGCGGCCTCGCCATTGAGAATCGCATCGGTCAAGCCGAAGACATCAAAACGCGCACTGTCGGCTACCGCTGCTTGCACGGTTTCGACGGTGATCTGGCCACCTTCGGCCATCAGCTTGAGCTTTTCGATTTCCTGGGCGGCAGCCAGCAGGTTGCCCTCGACCCTGGCGGCAATCAGTTCGACGGCGTCCTGGCTGGCGGAAAGCCCGGCCTGGGACAGGCGTTGACGGATCCAGCTCGGCAACTGATTGGTGTCCACGGGCCAGATCTGCACGAACTGGGTCTGCGGGCCTTCGACCAGCGCCTTGCCCCACTTGGTCTTCTGCGCACTGCCGTCAAGCTTGGGCAGACTGATCAGCAACACCGTGTCTTCGGCGGGGCGCGAACAGTATTCGATAAGTGCCGCGGCGCCTTTGTCTCCGGGTTTGCCGGAGGGCAGACGCAGTTCCAGAAGACGTTTTTCGGCGAACAGCGACATGCTGGCGCCGGCCTGCAGCAGCGTACCCCAGTCGAAACTGGCGTCGGCGGCAAAGACCTGGCGTTCATCGAAACCTTGCTGGCGGGCAGCCGCGCGAATGGCGTCGGCGGCTTCCTGACACAGCAGTGGGTCATCGCCACTGATGACGTAGACCGGCGCGAGGGCACCTTGCAGGTGTTTAGCGAGTTGGGCGGGGGCGAGTTTCATAAGAAGAGGCAAACGGGGCGCCTGAGCGCCCCGTAAGGCTTATTGCTGCGGCAGTTCGATAGGCGACTGACGCGGCGTCTGCGCTTCAGCTTTCTGTGCCGCTTCCAGCGCGTCGGTTTCAGCCTTGGCCCTGGCGTCAGCGGTCTGCTGCAGCTGTTCCAGCTGAGTTGGGGAGAGCTGTTGCAGGCGCAGCATCATGCGTTGAACCAGTTCACGACGCATTTCCTTGCGGGCATCGTTGGCTTCCTGGTCGGAACCCACCAGGTTGTTGCCGTCATGGATGAAGACTTTCTGCACTTCGAGCTTGTCGCTCAGCAGTGGCAGGTTGCTCTGACCCCGGATGTCGTAGTTCAGCACCATGGTCATCTGGTACTCGCCAGTACGACCGGCGCCTGCGTAACTGAGGATGCGCTGGCTTTCCTGCTCATCGGTCAGCACCAGTTTGTGAGGTGCGCCGCTGTAGACCTTGACGCCACTGCTTTCCAGCACCTGACGCAATTGCGTTACGGTTTCGCCGTAGGCATTGCGGGCGCTCAGATCGAGTTCCTTGATCGCCAGTTCAGTGGTGCCGGTGCCGCGCAGCTGGAAACCGCAGGCGCTCAGCAGGACTGCAAGGCCCATCACCAGCAAATTGCGTTTGATCATTTTGTTGCTCCCCTTGAAACCATGTGGGCCGGTCAAGCGGCCCGAAAGGTTTTACTCGGCGCCAGGCATCACCTGGCGCCCGATCCAATTTAGCTGGCGACGATATTGACCAGTTTCCCGGGCACTACGATCACTTTGCGAATAGTCAGGCCATCGACGAAGCGCAGGACGTTTTCGTTGGCCCGTGCGGCCGCTTCGACTTCTTCGCGGCTGGCGCTGGCCGGCATTTCGAGGTGGCCGCGCAGCTTGCCGTTGACTTGAATGACAAGCTGCAGGCTGTCCTGTACCAGGGCGCTTTCATCCAGCACCGGCCAACCGGCATCGATGACCGGATCGGCGTGACCCAGGCGATGCCACAGTTCGTGGCTGATGTGCGGGGTGATCGGAGCCAGCAGCAGGACTACGGTTTCCAGACCCTCGTGAATCAGTGCGCGATCCTGTTCGGTGCTTTGCGCGGCTTTTTCCAGCACGTTCATCAGCGTCATCACTTGGGCGATGGCGGTGTTGAATTTGTGGTTCTGGCCGACGTCGTGGCTGGCCTGCTTGATGGCCTGGTGGATCGAACGGCGAATGGCTTTTTGCTTGTCGTTCAGGCTGGCGACGTCCAGTTTGCCCGGCAGGCCCTGAGTGACGTGCGCTTGAGCCAGGCGCCAGACGCGCTTGAGGAAGCGGTGCGAACCCTCTACGCCGGAGTCGGACCATTCCGCGCTCATGTCGGGTGGCGAGGCGAACATCATGAACAGGCGGCAGGTGTCTGCGCCGAACTGGTCAATCATCGATTGTGGGTCGACGCCGTTGTTCTTTGACTTGGCCATCTTCTCGGTGCCACCGATTTCCACCGGCAGGCCGTCTGCGATCAGCTTGGCGCTAATGACCTTGGCCTTGCTGTCGCGTTCAAGTTCGACATCCGCCGGGTTGAACCACGTGTAGGCACCGTTGGCTTCGCGACGGTAGTAAGTCTCGGCGATCACCATGCCCTGGGTCAGCAGGTTCTTGAATGGCTCGTTGGAGCTCACCAGGCCTTCATCACGCATCAGCTTGTGGAAGAAGCGCGCATAAAGCAGGTGAAGAATGGCGTGTTCGATGCCACCGATGTACTGATCCACCGGCAACCAATGGTCGGCCGCCGATTTTTCCACCAGACCACCTTCATAGTGTGGCGAGGCGTAGCGGGCGTAGTACCACGAGGACTCGACAAAGGTGTCCATGGTGTCGGTTTCACGCTTGGCTGCAGCGCCGCATTTCGGGCAGGTGCACTCGTAGAACTCGGGCATGCGCGCCAGTGGCGAACCGGCGCCGTCCGGTACGACGTCTTCCGGCAGCACCACGGGCAGTTGATCTTCCGGGACCGGCACATCACCGCAGGTGTCGCAGTGGATGATCGGGATCGGGCAGCCCCAGTAGCGCTGACGGCTGATGCCCCAGTCACGCAGGCGGAACTGGGTGCGCGAGGCACCGAGGTTTTTCTTGATCAGCGCCACTTCAATGGCGTCGAACGCACCTGCGAAGTCGAGGCCGTCGAATTCGCCGGAGTTGATCAGCGTGCCGTGCTCGCCGTACGCATCCTGCCAAGGAGCCGGGTTGGTGTCGCCGGAACTTGTGCGCACCACGGATTTGATCGGCAGGTTGTACTTGGTGGCGAACTCGAAATCACGTTCGTCGTGAGCCGGAACAGCCATGACCGCGCCATCGCCGTAATGCATCAGCACGTAGTTGGCGACCCACACCGGGAGTTTCTCCCCGGTCAGCGGGTGTTCGACGAACAGCGAGGTCGGCAGGCCTTTTTTCTCTTGAGTGGCGACGTCGGCTTCGGCAACGCTGCCGCCCTTGCATTCAGCGATGAACGCTTGCAGCTCAGGGTTGTTCTGCGCGGCCAGGGTCGCCAGATGGTGTTCGGCGGCCACCGCAACGTAGGTTGCGCCCATCAGGGTGTCCGGACGGGTAGTGAAAACTTTCAGTGCGCCGGCTTCGCCGATGGAGTCGACGTTGTACGGAAACTGCACTTCCATGCCGCGGGATTTGCCGATCCAGTTGCGCTGCATGGTCTTGACCTGTTCAGGCCAGCCCGTCAGTTCGTCGAGGCTTTCCAGCAGCTCATCCGCGTAGGCGGTGATCTTGAAGTAGTACATCGGGATTTCGCGCTTTTCGATCAGCGCGCCGGAACGCCAGCCGCGACCGTCGATCACTTGCTCGTTGGCCAGAACGGTCTGGTCGACCGGGTCCCAGTTCACAGTGCCGCTTTTTTTGTAAATCACGCCTTTTTCGAACAGGCGAGTGAACAGCCATTGTTCCCAGCGGTAGTAATCAGGCTTGCAGGTGGTCACTTCGCGCGACCAGTCCACCGCCAGGCCCAGGCTGCGCAGCTGGCTTTTCATGTAGGCGATGTTTTCGTAGGTCCACTTGGCGGGCGCTACGTTGTTCTTCATCGCGGCGTTTTCCGCCGGCATGCCGAAGGCGTCCCAACCCATGGGTTGCAGGACGTTCTTGCCTTGCATGCGCTGGTAGCGGGAGATCACGTCGCCGATGGTGTAGTTGCGCACGTGCCCCATGTGTAGCTTGCCGCTGGGGTAAGGGAACATCGACAGGCAGTAGAACGTCTCCTTGCCTGGCTGTTCACTGACTTCAAAGGACTTTTGCTCGTCCCAGAATGACTGGGCGGCGGCTTCGATTTCACGGGGCTGATATTGTTCGTGCATGGCTACTTTTGAACTGAATAGGGGTGGCCTAATCCTCTTCAATGCAACGCTGGACGGTGATAACGCCAAATCGGCGTTTCGGTGCCCAGGCGAGCTGGAAGTGGAGTTACAGGAAGCGCCGTAGCATACATGACCGCACTCTACCGAGGGAAACCCTGATTACACGCAAGGACGTGGCCATTACCCGCTCCGAGGGCCGTTGGTCGCGGCACTCAGCCGGTTTTTTCAGCGAGGCTAAGCTCTAAAAGGGGAGTGAGTCTTATCTTCAATGAGGTGATGGATGGTTGAGTCACAGCAAAAAGCTACAAAACCGGAGCTGTACGAAAAACTGATAGACCGTCTCGCAATGGCGCTGGATTCGGCCAAAACTGCCGGACGGCTGCGTGATGAGCGTCCCCTGGAGCTGGAGCTGCGTGGTTTGAGCCCCGCAGAGTTTGAACTGGTCAAGGCCTATCTGGATCGTAGTGAACGTGAAACGCAGGGATGCTTGTCAGCAGCAGTGAAGCAACTCGAGGCACCACGTTCGGCCAAGATCATCTGGCTCAAGGATAAGGCACCCGGCAAAGGCGCGGGAAAGGTCCGGTCTTTGCAATTCAAGTAAGGGCACTTGAAGCCATGGAAAATGGTTTTTTGAAACAAAGTCCTTCCACATTTGTTGTCGCGTTGCGTCAACCCACCTAGGCTTCGGGCATCTATGGAGATGCCCGATGCCTTTTCGTTATTTCATTAAACAACTTCTTCTGCCGCCCGGCATTTTATTGCTGCTGCTGGTACTTGCCTGGTGGTGGCGCCGCTCAAGGCCGAGACTGGCGGGGGTGTGTTTCATCTTGGGCGTGGGCGGCTTCTGGTTGATGAGCCTGCCGGTCGTGGTGGAGTGGAGTGCCAAGGCGCTGGAGCGCGAGTCGCCGCTGGCGCGCGAGGAATGGGCAACCTTGGGCCGACGGGCGGACGCGATCGTGGTGCTGGGTTCAGGGCGTGAGCGGGGCGATCCGGCTTGGGGCGTTGACCAGCCGACCGGAGTAGGCCTGGGACGTGAGCGCTATGCAGCGCGCCTGGCCAAGGCGTCCGGCTTGCCGATTCTGACCAGCGGCGGCCTGCATTACGGCACTCCACCGACCGAAGCGAAGCTGATGGCGGACTCATTGCTCGATGATTTTGGCGTGACGGTACGCTGGCAGGAAGGGCGCAGCCGCACGACCTGGGAAAACGCGCAATTCAGCGCTCAGGTGTTGTTGCCGGAGGGGATCAAGCGGGTGGTGGTCGTGACTCAGGCCTGGCACATGCCGCGAGCGGTCTGGAGTTTCCAGCAGGCCGGATTTGAGGTAGTGCCCGCGCCAGTGGGGTTTTTAGGCGTGGACAATGCCCGGCCGCTGGGCGGCTGGATGCCGGAGTTCAAATCGATCTGGCAGAGCGGGCAGTTGATGAATGAGGCGGTGGGGCAGATCGGGTATTCGTTGTTTTATCGAGGCGATGTTGACGCTGATTGATGTTGTGCCTGTGATGCCGTCTTCGCGAGCAAGCCCGCTCCCACATTGGATCTCGAGTGTTCATACATACTGTGTTCACCGTAGATCTACTGTGGGAGCGGGCTTGCTCGCGAAGCTTTAAACGGTTTTCGCCATCCGGTTGGCCACCAATGCCCAACCAAACAACAACACGCAACTGATGATCAACGGCCACGAACGCCATTGCAGGTAGGGCGTCAGGTTGTGCATCGGCACCACTTCGCCATACAGAATGCCTTGTTCGAACTGCGGGATCTGCACAGTGATCTGGCCAAACGGGTTGATCAGGCCGGTCACGCCGTTGTTGGTGGCGCGGATCATCCAGCGGCCGGCTTCAAGTGCGCGCATCTGCGCCATCTGCAAGTGTTGCAGCGGGCCGATCGAGGTGCCGAACCAGGTGTCGTTGCTGATGGTCAGCAGCAAATCGCTACGGGCAGCGAGGCCGGCGGCGAATTCCGGGTAGACCACTTCGTAGCAGATGAACGGCGCAATCTGATAACCCTTGGCTTGCAGCAGCGCTTGATCGGCCGGCCCTCGGGCGAAGTCGGACATCGGCAGGTCGAAGAAAGCGATCAGGCCGCGCAAGACTTCCTGCAGTGGCACGTATTCGCCGAACGGCACCAGTTTCTGCTTCAGGTAAGTGCCATCGCCTTCACCGACGACGGTAATGCCGTTGAAATAGCGCTTCTCGTGATGGAGTTCCTGGCGAATCGGCACGCCGGTGATCAACGCGGATTTACGCTCGGCGGCGAAGCTTCCCATCATGTTCAGATAGCCCTCGGCGGACTCCTTGAGCACCGGGACCGCCGTTTCCGGCCAGATCAGCAGGTCGACGCGTTTGGAACTGAAACTCATGTCGCGGTACAGCGCCAGCTGCGCATTGAGCTGCGAGGGGTCCCACTTCATGCTTTGTTCGATGTTGCCCTGAATCGCCGCGACGCTCAGTGGTGCGCCTGCCGGGCTGGTCCAGGCATGTTCCTTGAGCGCCATGCCGGCCACCCATGGGCCTGCCAGCAGTAACACGCCGACAGCGATGAAGCCTTTACGGCCAGTGCGTACCAGGCGCGCAGCGTTGTAGATCAGCGCAGCCGTCAGGGCCAGGGTGAAGGAAATCAGCCACATTCCGCCGACCGGCGCGAGCCCGGCCAGTGGGCCATCGAGCTGGCTGTAGCCGGAATAGAGCCATGGGAAACCGGTAAGGAACCAGCCGCGAAAGGCTTCCTGACCCACCCACAACGCCGCAAATGCCAAGGCATCGGCCAGAGGCGCTTCGTTACGGCGCAGCCAACGCGCCCAAATCCAGGCGGGCAGGGCGAAGAACCAGGCAATCGCCGCGGTGAACAGCAGCATCAAGAATCCGGCCAGCAGCACCGAGGCGCCACCAAAGTTGTGGATGCTGTAGTAGATCCAGCTAGTGCCCGCGGCAAACAGGCCGAAACCGAAACACCAGCCACGGCCCAGGGCCTGACGGGGGTTCAGTTCACGCAAAGCGGCGTAAAAGAAACCGACCGCCAGCAATGCCAGCGGCCAGATATCGAACGGCGCCAGGGCCAGAGTGGTGAGTGCACCGGCCGCCACGGCCAGCAAGTTACCGGGCCAGCCGGGGCGGGTCATCCAGTGCATTTCTTTCCTTAATTTTTACCGGGCAATAGGTGTCAGACGCAGCAAGTGAATCCGACGGCTGTCGGCGTTCAGGATGCGGAAGCGATAGGCGCCGATTTCAGTGATTTCGTTGCGTTTTGGCAAGTGCCCGAACGCGCTCATCACCAAGCCACCGACGGTGTCGAATTCATCGTCGGAGAATTCGCTGTCGAAGAACTCGTTGAAGTTATCGATCGGCGTCAGGGCCTTGATCAGGAAGTCACCGCTGGGCAGCGGCTTGATGTAGCTGTCTTCTTCGACGTCGTGCTCGTCTTCGATGTCGCCGACGATCTGTTCCAGCACGTCTTCGATGGTCACCAGACCGGCCACGCCGCCGTATTCGTCAATGACGATGGCCATGTGGTTATGGTTGGCGCGAAACTCACGCAGCAGCACATTCAGGCGCTTGGACTCGGGCACGAAGGTAGCCGGGCGCAGCAGGTCCTTGATGTTGAAGCTGTCGCCGTTCTCCTTGAGGATCAACGGCAGCAAGTCCTTGGCCAGCAACACGCCCATCACGTCATCATGGCTTTCGCCGATCACCGGGTAGCGGGAGTGGGCCGAGTCGACCACGGCCGGCAGGAACTCGCGAGGTGTCTGGGTCGCCTTGATGCTGATCATCTGCGAGCGCGGGACCATGATGTCCCGTACTTGCAGGTCTGCAACCTGGATGGCGCCTTCGACGATGGCCAGCGCTTCGCTGTCCAGCAACTTGTTTTGATGGGCATCGCGCAGCAGCTCCAGCAGCTCCTGGCGGTTTTTCGGCTCGTGGGCAAAAGCCTGGGTGAGCTTACCCAGCCATGACTTCTGCCCGTTGCTCGATCGATCTTCGCTCATAGCGATTACTCTGAATCCTTTGTTGTTACGATTGGGGATGTGTCTGTTTCGTCGTCCGCATAAGGGTCTGGATGACCCAACTCTGCAAGCAACGTTCGTTCCAGTGCTTCCATCTCTTCGGCTTCATCGTCATCTATATGGTCGTAACCAAGCAGATGCAAGCAGCCGTGAATGACCAGGTGCGCCCAGTGAGCC
Source organism: Pseudomonas sp. NPDC086112 (assembly GCF_044746425.1). Lineage (NCBI taxonomy): Bacteria > Pseudomonadati > Pseudomonadota > Gammaproteobacteria > Pseudomonadales > Pseudomonadaceae > Pseudomonas > Pseudomonas sp. NPDC086112. The sequence continues at coordinate 13,421 of NZ_JBIVCD010000006.1, forward strand.
TTTATTTCCTTGCCTTGTTCCGCCGCTTCGCGCTCGACCACCGCTACGCAGATCACCAGATCGCCGAGCAGGGGAATATCGAGAAACTCATCGGGGACATCGGCCGGAAACGACAAAACGTTGGTGGCGTAGTCTTTCTGCCGCCAGGTGAAGTTCAGTTCGCGGGCTTCCTCTTCATCGACCAAGCGGATGGTCATTTCGGAGTCGGCAGTACGCTGGCGCAGGGCCAGTTCGCACCATTGGCGGAATTCGGCTTCGCTTGGGGCAGACGCTTCGGTAGCCAGTTGCAGGTCAAGCTCAAGCATCGGGGCGAGTGTCCTTGGGAGAGGGCTTCGCCGTTTCGTCGGCTGTACGATTTTCGAAGCGCTCATAGGCCTCGACAATGCGTTGCACCAACGGATGGCGCACCACGTCCTTGGGCATGAAGTGGGTGAAGCTGATCCCCGGAACGTCTTTGAGCACCTCGATCACATGATGCAGCCCGGACTTGGTGCCTTTCGGCAGGTCGACCTGGGTGATGTCACCAGTGATGACGGCGGTGGAACCGAAACCGATCCGGGTCAGGAACATCTTCATCTGCTCGACGGTGGTGTTCTGGCTTTCGTCGAGGATGATGAAACTGTTGTTCAGCGTACGACCGCGCATGTAGGCCAGCGGCGCGACTTCGATTACTTGGCGCTCGATCAGCTTGGCCACGTATTCGAAGCCGAGCATTTCGTAGAGCGCGTCATAGAGCGGGCGCAGGTACGGGTCGATTTTCTGGGACAGGTCGCCGGGCAGGAAGCCGAGCTTTTCGCCCGCTTCAACCGCCGGACGAACCAGCAGAATACGGCGAATCTGCTCGCGTTCCAGCGCATCTACCGCGCAGGCAACGGCCAGATAGGTCTTGCCGGTACCGGCCGGGCCGATGCCGAAGTTGATGTCGTTACCGAGGATTTCCTTCACATAGCGCACCTGATTCAAGCCGCGAGGGCGAATCATGCCTTTCTTGGTGCGCAAGGCGACGGACGGTTCGGCGGGGGAGTGGTTGTCCAGTTCCTCGACGGCCGATTCCTGCAGGAACAGGTGAACCATGTCTGGCGACAGCTCGGTACCTTTGGTTTCCCGGTACAAGCGGCGCAGAAGGTTTTCCGCGGAGGTGGTGTGCTTGGGCTCGCCGATCAGTTCGAACTGATTTCCGCGGTTGCGGATCTCGATCGCGAGGCGCTGTTCGATCAAGCGCAGATGCTCGTCGAATTGCCCGCACAGATTGGCGAAGCGGCGAGCTTCAAAAGGCTCGAGGATGAAACGATGTGGTTCTATGGGTGCGTTCAAGGTCGTATTTAGCCGCCCTGGGGCAATTATGATGAATCAAGGATAGCGCCAGTCGCCTGGGTACGAAAGCTCTTAAACCGACCAATGTTGAACACCGTCCTTGTAGGAGCGAGGCTTGCCCGCGAAGAACGATAACGCGGTCCGTCAGACAGACCGCGGTGCGGCCTTCGCGGGCAAGCCTCGCTCCTACAACAGCGAGCCCCGCAGCGAGTGCGGTTGCGCGGCATCGATGCGCACATCGGCGAACTGGCCGATCAGGGTCGGATTGTCGCAGCGGAAGTTGACGATACGATTATTCTCGGTCCGGCCTTGCAGTTCACCGGGGTCTTTTTTCGAATAATCGGTGACCAGAATCCGCTGAATGGAGCCCACCATTTGTCGGCTGATCTCGAAACCTTGCTGGTTCAGGCGATGTTGCAGGGCGTTCAAACGTTCTTTTTTCAGTTCTTCCGGCGTTTCGTCGGCCAGATCGGCGGCCGGCGTGCCCGGACGCTGGCTATAAACGAACGAGTAGGAAAAGTCGAAACCGACGTCTTCGATCAGCTTCATGGTCTGTTCGAAGTCTTTTTCGGTCTCGCCCGGGAAGCCGACGATGAAGTCAGAACTGATGCAGATCCCCGGCACGGCGGCCCGCAACTTGCGCAGTTTGGATTTGTACTCCAGTGCGGTGTGGTTGCGCTTCATCGCCGCGAGGATCCGGTCGGAACCCGATTGCACCGGCAAATGCAGGTGTTTCACCAGCTCCGGCACTTCGGCGTGGGCCTGGATCAGGCTGTCGGAGAATTCCAGCGGGTGCGAGGTGGTGTAGCGAATCCGGTCGATGCCATCGACAGCGGCTACTACCCGGATCAATTCCGCCAGATCAGCCAGGCGCCCATCATGAGTGGTGCCGCGATAACCGTTGACGTTCTGCCCCAGCAAGGTCACTTCGCGCACGCCGTTTTCGGCCAGGTGAATGATCTCGGCAATCACGTCGTCGAACGGTCGGCTGACTTCTTCACCGCGCGTATAAGGCACCACGCAGAACGTGCAGTACTTGCTGCAGCCTTCCATGACCGACACGTAAGCGCTCGGCCCGTCGATGCGCGGCTCGGGCAAGTGGTCGAATTTTTCGATTTCCGGGAACGAGACGTCGACTTGCGGCAGTTTGGTCTGGCGCGCGGCGTCGATCATTTCCGGTAGGCGGTGCAGGGTCTGCGGGCCGAATACCACGTCGACGTACGGAGCGCGATCACGGATGGCCGCGCCTTCCTGGCTGGCCACGCAGCCGCCGACGGCGATGACCATTTCCGGGTTAGCCAGTTTCAATTCGCGCCAGCGACCCAGCTGGGAATACACCCGGTCCTGGGCGCGTTCGCGGATCGAGCAGGTGTTGAGCAGGATCACGTCGGCGTCTTCAGCGCGAGCGGTGACTTCCAGGGCCTGGTGTTCACCCAGCAGATCGACCATGCGCGAGCTGTCGTACTCGTTCATCTGGCAACCGTGGGTTTCGATGTAAAGCTTCTTGGCCATGGATAGAGTCATCACGTGATTCAAAGAACCGCGCATTATAGGGAACATGCACCAAGGTTCCTACCGTTGCGCGTCCGGTGGCTATGCTATAGTTCGCGCCCTCATTTTTATCCCCGATGTGTTACCCGCCCACCATGACCAAACGTGAAGCTCCAATCTACAAGGTGATTTTCCTCAATCAGGGCCAGGTGTACGAAATGTACGCCAAGCAGATCTATCAAAGTGATCTGTGGGGCTTCCTGGAAGTGGAAGAGTTCGTCTTTGGCGAGCGCACGCAAGTGGTCGTCGATCCGAGCGAAGAGAAGCTCAAGGCTCAGTTCGAAGGCGTTGTACGCAGTTTTGTACCGATGCATTCGATCGTGCGCATCGACGAGGTCGAGCGCTTGGGCACACCGAAAATCAGCGAAGCCCGTGGCGCGGTCGGCAATGTCATGCCGTTTCCGATGCCGATGCCTGAGAAGTAGTCTTCAAGACCGAGCCGCTCCCTTCGCGGGCAAGCCTCGCTCCTACAGGCCCGCGCTGCCCTTGTAGGAGCGAGGCTTGCCCGCGAAGAGGCCAGAAAGACCAACGCAGAATTCAGGGCAGTGGCGAAAACGGCGTACGCCCATCGGCGCTCTGCAATTCCATCAGGTATTTACGGAAAATTTGCCCCAGTACCTGGGTAGCGACTTCCAGATCTTCGCGGGGCATTTTTTCGGCGACTTCGTCGGCGGTGTCCAGCGCCTCTTCGGCGCCGTTGACCGCGGCCATTTTCAGCACGATATACGCCTGAACGTTATTGGCCGGTACGCCTTCGCCATGGAAGAACATGGTGCCAAGTTTGAATTGCGCCTGGGCGTGGCCTTGCAGCGAGGCCTTTTCGAAGTAGCTCAGGGCTTGATTGAGGTCGCGCGGCGCGTTTTTGCCGTCGTAGTAGAACTCACCCAACTCGTATTGCGCTTGCGCATCCCCTTCATCCGACGCTTTCTGACAGGCAGCGAGCGCTTGCGTCAGGTCTTGCGGCTGAGTATTGAGGGTGCAGCGACCCATCGCCGGGATCAACAACGAGTTGCCGCCTGCTTGTGCGAGCGCGAGCAGGGGCTGAAGGAGCAACAGGCAGCCCAATGCAAGGGTGCGGCCGGTGCGGTTCATGGGAATCGACTTACCTCTGAGGGGCGCGTGGACCCATCGAGGGGATCCAATAAGCGCGCATTATGAAATAAGCAGGGCCAACCTTACAAAGTCTTTACTCGTTTTTCTGCTGCACGGGAAATATATCGCCCACTTTGCGGGGGATTATTGGCAGATGAGTAGGAAAAAGGGCGCGAATGTAGGTGAAAGCTGACATTGGCAATGGCCAACGTCAGCGTTGCAGCTTTATTTCAATGCGGCGAATGCACGCTCGGCGGCGTCCAGTGTCAGTTTCAACTCGGTCTCACCGTGGGCGATCGAGGTGAAACCGGCTTCGAAGGCGCTTGGCGCCAGGTACACGCCGCCTTCGAGCATCAGGTGGAAGAAACGCCCGAACAGGCCGGCATCGCTGGCCATCACATCCTCGAAGGTCACGATGTCGTCGGCGCCGCTGAAGTACAGACCGAACATGCCGCCGGCCTGAGTGGTCACGAACGGAATGCCGGCGGCGTCGGCGCGCTGTTGCAGACCATCAAGCAGACGGCTGGTGTAGTCGCTCAGCTCGGCGTGGAAACCAGGACGACTGATCAGGCGCAGCGTGGTCAGGCCCGCCGCCATCGCCAGCGGGTTACCCGACAACGTGCCGGCCTGGTAGACCGGCCCCAGTGGCGCGATTTGCTCCATGATCTTGCGTTTGCCGCCGAAGCAGCCAACCGGCATGCCGCCACCGATGATCTTGCCGAAGGTGCTCAGGTCCGGCGTGACGCCGTAGTGGGCTTGGGCACCACCGAGGGCGACACGGAAACCGGTCATCACTTCGTCGAAAATCAGCACCACGCCGTGCTTGTCGCACAGGGTCCGCAGGCCTTCAAGGAAGCCCGGTGCCGGCGGTACGCAGTTCATGTTGCCGGCCACGGGCTCGACGATGATGCAGGCCACGTCCTGGCCGACTTCGGCGAGCATGGTTGCTACCGCGTCGATGTCGTTGAACGGCAGGGTCAGGGTGTGTTTGGCGAACGCCGCCGGTACACCGGCCGAACTTGGTACGCCTTGGGTCAGGGCGCCGGAACCGGCCTTGACCAGCAGGCTGTCGGAGTGGCCGTGGTAGCAGCCTTCGAACTTGATGATGCTGTCACGGCCGGTAAAGCCACGGGCCAGACGGATGGCGCTCATGGTCGCTTCGGTGCCGGAGCTGACCATGCGCACCATTTCCATCGACGGCACGATCGAGCAGACCAGATCGGCCATTTCGGTTTCCATCGCGGTCGGGGCGCCGTAGGACAGGCCGTGTTCCAGCTGTTTGCGCACCGCGTCCAGCACGTCCGGATGGCTGTGGCCGAGAATCATCGGCCCCCAGGAACCGACGTAATCCACATAGCGCTTGTCATCTTCGTCGGTGACGTAGGCGCCTTCGGCGTGTTTGAAGAACAGCGGCGTGCCGCCAACACTCTTGAACGCACGAACAGGCGAGTTCACGCCTCCGGGAATGTGTTTTTGGGCATTGGCAAACAGGGTTTCGGAACGAGACATGATCGGGCTCTCAAAAATCAGGATTTGAACAATTCGTTAAAGGCGCGGGCGCGGCGTGTCACTTCAGCCGGGCTGTCGGCGCCAAACAGGCCATGCACCACCGCCAGCAAGTCGACCCCGTGGGCCACCAGTGGCGCAGCGTTGTCCAGCGTGATGCCGCCGATCGCGCAGATCGGCAGATGCAATTTGCTGCGGGCCTGATCAAGCAGTTCGAGGCCGCAGGCCGGTGCGCCGGGTTTGGTATTGGAATTGAAGAAGCGACCGAAGGCGACGTAACTGGCGCCTTCTTTGGCGGCTTGTTCGGCGAGTTCGAGTTGCGCGTGGCAGGTCGAACCGATGATGGCCTGACGACCGAGCAGTGCCCGAACCGGCATCAGCGGGCCATCGGTCTGGCCCAGGTGCACGCCGACGTTCAGGCGTGCGGCCAGTTCGGCGTCATCGTTGATGATCAGATGAGTCTTGTAGCGTTCGCACAGATCGCGCAGGGCTTCGGCTTCGCGCAGGCGGCGGGCCTCGTCGCTGCTCTTGTCACGGTATTGCAGCAGGGTGACGCCGCCTTCGAGCGCCGCCTCCACGTACGAAAGAAATTTCCCGGCCAGTAACTGGCTGTCGGTAATGGCGTACAGGCCACGTAGTTTCATCGGACAAGCCTCATGGCGTTACGAACAGAAGTCCAGTGGCAAGCGGCGCGGCACGAACTGGCCTTTGCCCAGCTGCTCCGCATCACGCAAGGTGCGCCAAGTGTAGTCAAGCGCGCTCTTTACGGCACTGGCGAGGTGTTCGCCCTGGGCCAGACGACCGGCGAGGGCGCTGGCCAGCGTGCAACCGGAACCGTGATAACTGCCGGGCAGGCGCTGGCAGGTAAAGGTTTCGCGGCGACCGTCGCGGCTGTACAGGCGATTGTGTATTTCGTGTTCGTCGCCATGACCGCCGGTGATCAGCAGGTGTTTGACGAACGGCAGGAGTTTTTCAGCGCACTCGTCCGCGGTGCCTTCGGGCAGTTCGGCGAGAATGCGAGCTTCGGGAAGGTTGGGGGTGGCAATGATCGACAGCGGCAACAGGCGTTCGCGCATGGCGTAGCCGACTTCGTCTTTGCCCAGTCGTCCACCGCCGCCGGCGCGCAGCACCGGGTCGCAGACCACCGGCAAATGCGGGTGTGCTGAAAGCAGTTCGACCACGGTGTCGACCATTTCCAGGGAACCGAGCATGCCCAGTTTGACGGCGGCGACTTCGGAATCATTGAGCACGGCGTTGGCCTGGGCCAACACCCACTCGCGATCGAGAACGCGGAAGTCAGTGACGTTGACGGTGTCTTGCACCGTCAGGGCGGTGACGGCCGGAGCCGCATGACAACCCTGGGCGAGCAGGGCTTCGATATCTGCCTGCAAGCCGGCGCCACCACTAGGGTCGTGGCCGGAGAGACAGAGGACAACGGGGCGAGAGCTGTAGATATTCATGGTGCGCGAGCTTACCACCAAACATGTTTTTTCGGGTGTCGGCCCGTGAACCGTGACGCGGTCCCTGTAGCAGCTGCCGAAGGCTGCGTTCGGCCGCGTAGCGGTCGTCAAGCCTGTGTTCACGGTTAGCCTGATGCACTGCGGTGATTGATTTTGCAACGGCTTCGCCGTTGAACGCAGCCTTCGGCAGCTGCTACAGAGGGATGTGTGCCGGGTACCCTTGTCACAACCTGACCAAGCCAACAGCTCTAACTCAATGTATAGAGCTGGAACGCTTGTTCTAGAGCCTTTTCAGGAAAAATTTCAATGGTGTTCAATGGCCATCAACGGCTATGCTAGAGTGGATCCAAACCAATAACAGGTAATACCGGTTTTACGTCTACTCAAAAGGAATGGGGGGCTTCCTGACAGAACCGGACAGGCCACGCTGGGGCTTAAATGCGCTATTTGCTGATGTTGCTGTTGTGCTTGCCCCTCCTGGCGAGCGCCGTCGAATTCGACGAGTTCACCCAGAGCCTTCCCCTGGGCCGAACGATGCAGGTTTATGAAGACGCGGGCGGTCAGGCGACCATCGCTGATGTCCGTGCGCAAGCGGCGGCCGGGCAGTTCAAGCCTCATGATAAAGCCACTCTGAACGCCGGTTATTCGCGTTCGGCGTTCTGGCTGAAAATCGACCTGCAATACCGCCCGACCAACCCGTCGGCGCAACGGACCTGGTTGCTGGAACTGGCTTATCCGCCCCTCGATCACCTTGATCTGTACTTGGCCGATGCTGGCGGTGACTATCAATTGGTCCGACAGACCGGCGATGCGTTGCCGTTCGCCACTCGCGAGATCCGCCAGAACAACTATCTGTTTGGTCTGAACTTTGCGCCCGAGGAGGCGCAAACCGTGTATTTGCGCCTGCAAAGCCAAGGCTCGATTCAGGCGCCCGTCACCTTGTGGTCAAGCACCGCTTACCTCGAAGAGCAGCCGGTGCGGCTTTATGTGCTGGGGCTGATTTATGGTGTGTTGCTGGGGATGCTGGTCTACAACCTGTTCATCTTCCTTAGTGTGCGCGACACCAGCTACCTCTACTACATCATCTATATCGCCTCGTTCGGCTTGTATCAGCTGTCAGTGAACGGCGCGGCCGTGGAGTATTTCTGGCCGAACAATCCCTGGTGGGCCAACGCCGCGACGCCGTTCTTCATCGGCTGTTCAGGATTGTTCGGCAGCCAGTTCGCCCGCAGCTTTTTGCAGACGGCCACCCACAGTCGCTGGCTCGACCGTTTGCTGCTGGCGTTGATTGCGTTCAGTGCGCTGGTGGTCGGGTTGTCATTAATGACCAATTACGCCCTGGCCCTGCGGCTGGCGACGTTGCTGGCGTTGGTTTTCACCGTGGTGATTTTCGCCGCCGGGATTTTCGCCTGGTGGCGTGGCCTGCGGGTCGCGCGGTATTTCATCATTGCCTGGTCGGCGTTCCTGCTCGGTGGTGTGGTCAACACCCTGATGGTGCTGGGTTATTTGCCCAACGTATTCCTGACCATGTACGCCAGCCAGATCGGCTCGGCGATCGAAGTGGCGCTGCTGTCCCTGGCCCTGGCCGATCGCATCAACGCCATGCGCGAGCAACAGGCGCAAACGCTGTTTGATGCCGGTCAGAAGCTCGAAGTGTTGAACCAGCAACTGGCTCACAGCAACAAGCTCAAGGACGAATTCCTCGCCACCCTGACCCACGAACTGCGCACGCCCATGAATGGTGTAATCGGTTCGCTGGAGTTGATGCAAACCGTCGAGATGAACCCTGAGATGGAGCAATATCAGCAAACGGCTGCAGGTTCGGCGCGGGACATGATGCGCATGGTCAACGGCATCCTCACCCTGACCGAATTGCAGGCCGGCAAACTCAAGGTCTATCCGGACACCTTCAGTTTGCGCGGTGTGGTCGAGGCCTTGCGTCTGCAGTTCGATGGCAATGCGGCGAGCAAGTCGCTGGACTTCAAGGTCGAGGTGACATCCGGGCTGCCGGATCGTTTGCACGGCGACAGCGGCAAGCTGACGCAATGCCTGGAATGCCTGCTGGATAACGCGATCAAATTCACCCGGGTCGGCGGATTGGCGCTGCGGGTGACGGGTAAACCGGTAGCGCCCGATCGGCTGGCGCTGTCCTTTGCGGTGATCGATACCGGCATTGGCTTCACCGATTTGGATGAGGCAACGCTGTATCAACGCTTTTTTCAGGTCGACGGTTCGATGACCCGTGAATACGGTGGTTTGGGCGTTGGCCTGGCCATTTGTCGGCAACTGGTCGAATTGCTCGGCGGGCGCCTGAGTCATCGCTCGGAACCGGGTCGCGGCAGTCGCTTTCAACTGGACGTCGAGTTCGAGCTGCCGTTGCCGGTGGTGGAATCTGCACCCGCAATCACCCGGCAAACCACCGGCCTGCGTTTGCCTCAGGACTGCACGGTGTTGCTGGTCGATGACAACAGCATCAATCAATTGGTGATGCGTGGCATGTTGCTCAAGCTTGGGTTCCGCGTGCGCACCGCTGACAGCGGCGTCGCGGCGCTCGATTACTTGCAGCGTGAAACCGTTGATGCGGCGCTGCTCGACTGTCAGCTGCCGCCACTGGATGGCGCCTCGATCTGCGGTCGGATCCGCGCCTTGCCGGGTTGTGCCGAGTTACCCGTGTTCATGATCGCCCAGAGTGCGGATCGGGCCTACTGCCCAAGCGATACCTTGGTCGACTACCTGAGCAAACCGGTGAAATTCGAAGATTTACAGGCGGCGCTCTATCGGCGGGTGCTCTGTCCAGGGCAAGGCGAAAGCGCCGACAGTTAGGCAGATATGCCACTTTGTTCAACCTCGGGGCGGTGCTTAACTGAAAGTCCCTTGGCTGACCAAAGGAGCCCCGCCATGAACCTGCATCAGTTCGCCGAAACCCACGAAGTCACCAATCAGCCGCCGTCGCTGGACGGCGCCAACCTCTATCGCATCGACCTGCCTTTGCAGGAGTGGTCGCGGCGTTTCGATGCCGGTTGGGCCGAGTCGCGAATTGACGCTTATGGCGCATTGGCCGGCGGGCCGCTGATGGAGGCGGGGTTTGCGGCCAATCAGAACAAACCGGTGTTCGTCAGTCATGACCGCTACGGTCATCGCATCGATCTGGTGGAGTTTCATCCCGCCTACCACGAATTGATGCGCACGGCGGTGGAGCATGGCCTGACAAGCTTGCCCTGGACCGACCCGCAATCGGGCGCCCACGTTGCCCGTGCATCCATGACCTATTTACACAGTCAGGCTGAAGCCGGCAGTGGTTGCCCGCTGACCATGACCTTCGCCAGCGTCCCGGCGATGCGCCTGCAACCGGATCTGGCCGAACAATGGCTGCCGAAAATCCTCGCCACCGAATACGACCCGCGCAACGTCGGCATGGCCCACAAGGCCGGGGTCACTATCGGCATGGCCATGACCGAGAAACAGGGCGGCACCGACGTGCGGGCCAACACCACCAAGGCGTATCCGGTCGGCGCCAGCGGTCCCGGTCAGGCGTATGAACTGGTGGGCCATAAGTGGTTTTGCTCGGCGCCGATGTGCGACGCCTTCCTGACCTTGGCCCAGACCGACAAAGGCTTGACCTGTTTCCTGCTGCCGCGTCATCGCCCGGACGACACACGCAATCAGTTCTACATACAGCGGCTGAAAAACAAACTCGGCAACTGGTCCAATGCCTCCAGCGAGGTGGAGTTCCGTGGCGCCCTGGCCTGGATGGTCGGCGAAGAGGGCCGGGGTGTTCCAACCATCATCGAAATGGTCGCCATGACCCGCTTCGATTGCATGGTCGGCTCCAGTGCGCTGATGCGCCAGGCCCTGACCCAGGCCAGCCATCACTGCGCCCACCGCAAGGTCGCAGGCAAATTGCTCAGCGAGCAACCCTTGATGCAAAACGTGCTGGCCGACCTGGCCCTGGAAAGCGAAGCGGCGTTGGCTTTGAGTTTTCGCATGGGCCGGGCGCTGGATCATCTGGATGACAATCACGAAGCGAAATTCGCCCGACTGGTGACGGCGGTGGGCAAGTACTGGATCTGCAAACGCGCGCCCGCGATGATCAATGAGGCTGCCGAATGCATGGGCGGCGCCGGTTATGTCGAAGAAAGCATCCTGCCGCGTCTGTACCGTGAGGCCCCGGTCAACTCGACGTGGGAAGGTTCCGGCAACGTGCAATGCCTCGACGTATTACGCGCATTGTCGAAAGAGCCGGGTGTGCTTGATGTGCTGTTCAGCGAGTTGGGCGACGGTCATGGCGACAAACGCCTGGCCGCACACATCAGCCAATTGCAGGCGGCGTTCAAGGACACCGACGACATTCAATACCGCGCCCGCCAGCTCACCGAAGACATTGCCTTGGGGCTTCAGGCCAAGTTGTTGCTGGAGGCGGGGAATGCGGCGGTCAGTGATGCTTTTATCGCCAGCCGTCTGGGTTCGGCCGGTCGGGTGTATGGAACATTGCCGCGCGGGCTGGATGTGGAAGCGATTGTTGCCCGGTCGACGCCGCAAGGATTCTGACCACTCCTTTGTGATCGACGCAAATAAATGTGGGAGCGGGCTTGCTCGCGAATGCGGCCTGTCAGTCAACATCATTGTTGAATGGTAAACCGCATTCGCGAGCAAGCCCGCTCCCACAGGGTTCCCGTGAAGCGATGATGCAGGCAAGATGAAGGTCTGCAAGTCAGAACACAGGAAGCTGATCGTGACCGAAGCGTTTATTGTCGTTCAAACCGCCGAGCAAGCCGTGGATCGGCTTGCTGCCTTGCACGAGCGTGCAACCACCGCGCTGAATCAGGCGCTCAAGCGTTATCTCAAGGATCGCGTCGAACCGGACGCTGAACAGCGGGCTCTGTTTCGTTATCCCGAGTTGCGTCTTACCTACCTTTGCCAGGGCGAAGTCCCACAGACCACTCGCGCCTATGCCAAGGTTCAACTGCCGGGAACCTACAGCGTCACCGTCACCCATCCCCGGGCTTTCCGCAAATACCTGCTGGAACAACTCGTCCCGTTGATGCACGACTTCACCGTGACCGTGGAAGTCGGCGTCAGCCAGCAGAACATTCCTTATCCGTACGTGGTCGAGCAGGGCGATGAGCTGGCCGGTTCCGGCGTTACGGCGGCGGTGCTGGCGCGAGTGTTCCCGAGTACGGATTTGTCGGCCGCCACCGATGGCATCGCCGATGGCTTGTATGACTGGGAAAACACCGACCCGTTGCCACTGGCCCTGTTCGACGCCGCGCGAGTGGACTTCTCCCTGCGCCGGCTGGTGCATTACACCGGCAGCGACTGGCGCCATGTGCAGCCGTGGATTCTGCTGACCAACTACCACCGCTACGTCGACCAGTTCATCGTTCATGGCCTGGAGCAACTGCGCAATGATCCGCGTTTTGTGCGCATGGTGTTGCCCGGTAACGTGATCATCGAAAAGGGCATGGACCACGGCGAGGCGTCGGCGATTGCCGCGGGCGTGGTCTGGCACCGTTACCAGATGCCGGCTTATCACCTGATCGCCAGCGACGGCCATGGCGTGACCCTGGTGAACATCGGCGTCGGCCCGTCCAACGCCAAGAACATCACCGACCACCTGGCGGTGCTGCGTCCGCATTGCTGGCTGATGATTGGTCACTGTGGCGGCTTGCGTCAGTCGCAGACCATTGGCGACTACGTGCTGGCCCACGCTTACATGCGTCGCGACGGGATTCTCGACCGGGTTGTGCCGCCGAACATTCCGATTCCGGCCCTGGCTGAAGTGCAGATGGCGTTGCAGCAAGCGGCGGCCAACATCACCGGTGAGAAGGGCGACGAGCTGAAGAAGCGCCTGCGCACCGGCACCGTGCTGACCTACGACGACCGTAACTGGGAGCTGCGCTGGGCGCAGGAGCGTCCGCTGATCAACCTGTCCCGCGCCGTGGCGGTGGACATGGAAAGCGGCACCATCGCCGCGCAGGGTTACCGCTTGCGGGTGCCATACGGCACGTTGCTCTGCGTATCGGATAAACCGTTGCACAGCGAAATCAAACTGCCGGGTTCGGCCAACGCTTTCTATGAACGCGCGGTCAGCCAGCACTTGAAGATCGGCATCGAAGCGGTGGATCTGTTGCGCACCGAACTCAACTCGCTGCACTCGCGCAAACTGCGCAGCTTCGATGAGCCGCCGTTCCGCTGATCGAGAGTTGTCATGGTCATTTGGCGGTCAGGGCACTAGCATTAGCAGCCCTGACCGTTAGATGTTCCTTTCCTCATGTCTCGTCCACAACGTCCCGTCTCTCGCCGCCCTGGCGCGAACAACCCGCAATCAGCCCCGCGCCGTGTCGCCAAAGCGCCGCCGGCCGAGCCGAAGCTGATTCTGTTCAACAAACCTTTTGATGTGCTGACGCAATTCAGCGACGGCGAAGGGCGGGCGACGCTCAAGGATTTCATCGAGATTCCGGGAATCTACCCGGCAGGGCGGCTGGACCGCGACAGCGAAGGCTTGCTGTTGCTGACCAACGACGGCCAGCTTCAGGCGCGAATTGCCGACCCGAAACACAAACTGGCCAAGACTTACTGGGTGCAAGTGGAAGGTGAGCCAACCGCCGAGCAGTTGCAGCGATTGCGCGATGGCGTCGAGCTGAACGACGGCATGACGTTGCCGGCTGAAGCGCGGCAATTGGATGAGCCTGAACTGTGGCCGCGCAACCCGCCAGTGCGCTTTCGTAAAAGCGTGCCGACCAGTTGGCTGGAACTGGTGATTCGCGAAGGCCGCAACCGTCAGGTACGACGCATGACTGCGGCGGTCGGCTTGCCGACGTTGCGTCTGGTGCGGGTCAGAATCGGTGACTGGTCGATCGAAGGGCTCGATCAGGGCCAGTGGAAGGAAGTGCCGGCGCGCTTATAGAGTGCCGGATTCGATCAGGCCGATGACCACGCTTTTGATCACGAACGCGGCCACGCCCAGCCCTAGTACGAAGAACAGAATGAACGAGCCGAAGCGCCCGGCCTTGGATTTTTTCGCCAGATCCCAGACGATGAAACCCATGAAAATGATCAGGATGCTGACCAGTCCAGTCATCATCCACTCTTCGAGTACTGCAGGATCCATTGAACATCTCCAGCGTGGGCGGGGCTAAAAGGCGCTGGAGTATACGCCACGACGAATTGGCGGAGTATTGACCTGCGTCGGTGTGTCGCAGTCATTCGTCGCCTGTTCCGGCGCCTTCGCGAGCAAGCCCGCTCCCACATTTGGAATGCATTCCCCTGTGGGAGCGGGCTTGCTCGCGAAGGCGTCCTCAGCTGCGCAGATGAGTCAGCGGCAACTCGGTACTGTTGAGCACCTGATTAAGCACAAAACTCGACCGCACACTGGTCACCCCTTCAATCCGGGTGAGATGCCCCAGCAGCAGTTTCTGATAGTGGTCCATGTCCGGCACCACCACCTTGAGCTGATAATCGGCATCCATCCCCGTCACCAGGCTGCATTCCAGCACCTGCGGCAAGGTGCGAATGGCGGCTTCGAAGTTCTCGAACCGCTCGGGAGTATGGCGGTCCATGCCGATCAGCACGTAGGCGGTCAGGCTCAGGCCGAGCATCTTGCGGTCCAGCAGGGCGACCTGGCGGGTGATGTAACCGTCGTCTTCCAGCTGCTTGACCCGCCGCGAGCAAGGCGAAGGCGACAGGCCGATGCGTTCGGCCAGCTCCTGATTGGAGATGCGCGCGTCGCGTTGTAATTCAGCCAAAATGCTCAGGTCGTATCGGTCGAGTTTGCTCATCAATCAGGCCTTTGTCATAACTATTGCGGCGGATTATCTATCCTGAGTTAAAAATTGCGCAAGTGATGTTTATTTGAGCAATCTTCGCAATCCTCTGCCGGTGCTCCGGGCCTATTCTTATCACCAGAATCACTGCTCGGACAAACAGTCCAGTGCGGCTCGCCCAATCAGGCCAGCTGCGGTCGCCACCCCCACCGGGGCTGTGTCGGCCCCCGAGCTACACACTGTCCAGAAGACGGCGTGAGGTGAGCCGACGTCATAAGCGTCGAGCACGGACGAAGTTCTCAAAGGGAGGCCGACGGGTCTCCCTTTTTTATTGCCCGGAATTTATGGGCGACCCTCAATAAATAAGTTGCGTGACTGATAACCTGTTGCAGAACCGGCCTGTGCTTTCCCAGTCTTACGTACAGGCCCTAACCCGCAGTGAGGAAAAGCATGAAGTCGCGCATCTGGCGTTTGGCCGGTGTTGGTTTGCTATGTGTGAGTGTCACTGCGCAATCGCTGGCCGATGAGCCGCAAATCCGTGGGCCTGATGGCGGCCAACGCGGGCCGGATCATCAGGGCAAAGGTCAGGGGCATGACGGTAACAATCAGCCACACCGGCAGAACAACGAAATCATTCGTGGTGACAACAGCCGCCAGTTCGAGCTCCACGACCAGAATCAGGGCGGCGAGCGTCAGAACCGTCCGTCGCACGATCCCAATGTTCAGGGCCGACCGCCGCAACAACCCAGTAACAATCTGCCAATTCAGGGCCGGCCCGACACCGTGCGCCAGACCCAGGAACCCCGGCGTGGCTACTATCAGGACGAGCAGCCGCGCAACTATGACAACCAGCACTGGCAGAGTGGCGGGCAGGGCTCACGTCATGATGATCGTCGCTGGCCCGGTCGCCCGGATGGGCGCGGCAATGGCTGGGGCCCCGGCCCACAGTATCGCCCGGGGTACGTGATCGACCGCTTCCCGGAGCGCAACTACCGCGTGCCGTATCGTGGCCAGGATTATTTCTATTCCGGTGGTTATTGGTATCGCCCGCAAGGCCCGCGTTACGTGGTGGTTCAGCCACCTCGCGGGATTCGGGTCAGCTATTTGCCCGATTACGCGCGTGAAGTGTGGATCGGCGGTGCGCTGTTGTTCCTGGCGGCCGGCGCGTATTACGCCTATCAGGAGAGCACTCGGGATTACGTCGTGGTCGAACCACCGGTGCAGCCGCAACCGGTGAGCAGTGGTTATGACGTGGTGGCGTATCCGGCCAACGGCCAGTCGCCGGAGGAGGTCAGTCGGGACGGTTACGAGTGTTATCGCTGGGCCGTGGAGCAGAGCGGTTTCGATCCGCGTGCCGTCACCTATCAACCGGCCCCGTCGGTGGTGCAAGTCTACCGACAGGCCCAGGGCAACTGCCTGAGCAGTCGCGGTTATCAGGTGAGCTACTGAGCCCCGGCGGCGTTCACCACTTCCTGCGGGTCGGCGTGCACCAGCACTTCGGCTCGCGGGTAAGCAGCGTGAATCGCATCGGCGGCTTGATCGCTGATGCCGTGGGCGACTGACAGCGTCAGCTCTCCCGGCAACTCCAGATGCAATTGCACAAACCACTGGTTGCCGGAGATTCGTGTGCGCAGATCGTGGGCGCCCAAAACCCCCGGCACGCTGCAGGCCAGTTCAAGCATGTGCTGGCTGACACCTGGCGGCAGCTCTTCATCCATCAGCACGGCAAAACTCTCTCGGGCGATATGAATGGCGCTCCAGAGGATGTAGGCGGCGATCCCCAATCCGAACCAGGGGTCGACTTGATGCCAGCCAAACCCGGCCAACACCAGCGCCACCAGAATGCTGCCGTTGAGCAGCAAGTCTGAGCGGTAATGCAAGGAGTCGGCACTCACGACGTTAGAACCGGTTGCCTTGATCACCCGATGTTGCAACATCAGCAGGGCCACGGTCAGGGCGAGGGAGAACACAATCACCCCGATGCTGAGCCACGCAGCACCTATCGGCTCCGGATGTTTCAACCGTTCGATCGCCTGCAAGGCAATCAGCACGGCACTGCCGCCAATGAACAGCGCCTGAGCCATGCCCGCCAATGATTCGGCCTTGCCATGCCCGTACCGATGATCGTCGTCGGCCGGGCGCAAGGCGTAATGCACGGCCAGCAGATTGAGCAGCGAGCTGACGCCATCGAGTGCAGAATCGGTCAGCCCGGCGAGCATGCTCACCGAACCGCTCAACCACCAGGCGATGGCTTTGGCGACGATCAAGATGCACGCCACCGCCACCGAGGCGCGCGTCGCCAGCCGTAGCAGGCGGGCGTGTTCGGTAGGGGTAGTCATCAGTGCTGTGATTCCTTCAAATGCACGAATTATGCAGCCGGTTGCAGGCCAAACATAGCGAGTTGCTGGGCGCTGCCCTTGTGCTGGATCAGGCGCGGATCGTCCAGCGGGAAGCTGCGGCCCAGTTCACTTTCCAGAATAGTCTGCAACTTGTGGTTATCGACCTTGCCGTCGGCGCCGATGGCTTCCTTGAGTTTTTCCGGGGCCACCTGGGCGGTTCGGCCGGGCTCGTAGTAAATGGCGCCAGTCGCAAAGTCCACCGCAAAGGCAATCAACCCCGGAATGATATAAAACAGCAGGCCCACGGCATCCAGCGCGACGATGACCGGGTCGATCTTGCCATCGATCTGCCCGCGACGATCGGGGTAGAAAATCGTGCCGCAGGCGGTCATTTGGGTCAGCAAAGTCGCGACCAATACACCGCCGATCAAGCGAAAGGGAGCACGCATGTGAAATCTCCTGGGTTATCTGGAAACGAAGGGACGTCTATATGAATTAGGACCGCGCCGAACGCCGTTATACTCGGCCCTCTGTTTGGGAGCCAGCATGATTTCTTTGCCGATTGATGAAGTTTTACCCGCCCTGCGTGAAGCCCTCGCTACACGCCACGAAGCCGTGCTCGAAGCACCGCCCGGCGCCGGTAAAACCACCCGCGTGCCCTTGGCCTTGCTCAACGAGCCATGGCTGGCCGGGCAGACCATTCTGATGCTCGAACCGCGCCGCTTGGCCGCACGGGCGGCGGCGGAGCGGTTGGCCAGTGAGCTGGGTGAGAAGGTTGGCGAAACCGTTGGCTACCGCATTCGTCTCGACAGCAAAGTCGGCCCCGACACCCGCATCGAAGTGGTCACTGAAGGTATCCTCACCCGGCGCTTGCAAGACGACCCGGCGCTCGAAGGCGTGGGCCTGCTGATCTTTGACGAATTCCACGAACGCAGTCTCGACGCCGATCTGGCGTTGGCCCTGAGCCTCAATGGCCGCGAGTTGTTTCGCGACGACCAACCGCTGAAAATTCTGTTGATGTCGGCAACCCTGGAAGGTGAACGCCTGGCCGGGTTGCTCGATGATGCGCCAATCCTGCGCAGCGAAGGTCGCATGTACCCGGTGGCGATGCGTTGGGGGCGACCGTTTCAGCCCGGTGAATTTATCGAGCCAAGGGTGGTGCAGACCATTCTCGACGCGCTGAACGATGAGACCGGCAGCCTGCTGGTGTTCCTGCCGGGGCAGGCGGAAATTCGTCGGGTGCATCAACAACTCGCCGATGCGCTGGACGATAGCACACAGGTTCTGCTCTGCCCGTTGCACGGTGAATTGGACCTCGCCGCCCAACGCGCCGCGATCGATCCGGCGCCCGCCGGCAAACGCAAAGTGGTGCTGGCGACCAACATCGCCGAGACCAGCCTGACTATCAACGGTGTGCGCGTGGTGATCGATGCCGGGCTGGCGCGAGTGCCGCGTTTCGACCCCGGCAGCGGCATGACTCGCCTGGATACTCAGCGGATTTCCAAAGCCAGCGCCACGCAGCGCGCAGGTCGGGCAGGGCGTTTGGAGCCCGGCGTGTGTTATCGCCTGTGGTCGCAGGATCAGCATGAGCAACTGGCGGCTTACGCCAGTGCGGAAATTCTCTCGGCGGACCTCGCCGGACTGGCCTTGCAACTGGGTCGTTGGGGCGTGACGCCGGGTCAGTTGGTTTGGCTCGATGTCCCGCCCGCAGCGGCTTATGCACAGGCTCAAGATCTGCTTGAACGTTTGGGCGCGCTGGAGGGCGAGGCGCTGACCCGTCACGGTCAGGCCATGGCTGAACTGCCGGCCCATCCACGGATCGCTCATTTGCTGTTACGTGGCCAGGCGCTCGGTCTCGCCGACATGGCCTGCAATGTCGCGGCACTGCTCGGTGAACGGGATATCTTGCGTGGTGCCGGCGCGGATCTGCACAGTCGACTGGTGCTGCTGTCCGGCGAAGAGCGGGCTGCTCGTGGTGCCCAGGGCGGTGTTCAACGGGCTCGGCAACTGGCGCGGCAGTATCGCGGTTACCTGCGGGGCAAAGCGTCGGAGCCGGTCAGCGATCCTGAACATCCGCGCTGGCTCGGCGCGTTGCTGGCGTTGGCTTATCCCGACCGGGTTGCGCAGCAGCGTCGTGCCGGTGGCGCGGAGTATCGTCTGGCCAACGGTCGCGCAGCGTTGTTCGCCGAGGCAGACAGCCTGATGAAGCAACCGTGGCTGGTGATCGCTGATCTGGGCAGTCGCCAGGGCCAGCGTGAAGAACGGATTTATCTGGCGACGGATTTCGATCCGGCGTTGTTCGATTCGGTGTTGGCCGAGCAGGTGCGTTGCGTCGATCAACTGGATTGGGATGAGCGCGAAGGCGTGCTGCGGGCCGAGCGTCAGCGCAAGGTCGGCGAATTGATCCTCAGCCGCGAACCGCTGACCGGGCTCGATGAAAGCGCTCGCAGTCAGGCGTTGGTGAATCTGGTGCGGCGTAAAGGCCTGGAGCTGTTGCCCTGGACGCCAGAGCTGCGTCAGTGGCAGGCGCGGGTTGCGTTGTTGCGTCAGTTGGATCTCGGCAGTAAGGAGCAGAGTGAATGGCCGGATGTCAGCGATGCTGCATTGCTCAAAAGCCTCGAGCATTGGCTGATGCCGTATCTGGGCAAAGTCTCGCGACTTAGTCACTTCGCCAATCTGGACCTGTCGAGCATCGTTCATAACTTGTTGCCGTGGCCGCTGCCGCAATGGCTCGAAGAACTTGCACCGCATCATTTGAGCGTGCCATCGGGCTCTTCGATTCGTCTGGATTACAGCGAACAGCCGCCGATTCTGGCGGTGCGTTTGCAGGAGCTGTTCGGCTTGGCCGAGACCCCGCGCATTGCCGGTGGCCGGCAAGTGGTCAAGCTTCATCTGCTGTCCCCGGCGCGGCGACCGGTGCAGGTGACGCAGGACCTGGCGAACTTCTGGCGCAGTACGTATGCCGAGGTGAAGAAGGATTTGAAGGGGCGGTATCCGAAGCACTACTGGCCGGATGATCCGCTGGTGGCCGAGGCGACGGCGCGGATCAAACCGCGTAAGTAGTCAGTGGCATCAATGGTGCGGCATTCGCGAGCAAGCCCGCTCCCACATTAGATCTTCAGTGAATACAGCATTTGTGTACCACCGAGATCCAGTGTGGGAGCGGGCTTGCTCGCGAAGCTTTTGACCTAAGGCGCTGCCGGCAACAGAAACCGCGCAATCACCGGCAAGTGATCGGAAATGCGCAACGTATCGTCCTGCCTCACCCTTGCCTCGACTCGTTTGATGTGCGGGCTGTAAAACAGGTAGTCGACGGTCCGGTCCGGGCCGTTCAAGCCCGGGTCATTCGGGTAGTGGGTCAGCCATTGTACCCGGTCGATACCGCTGGCTTCGTTGTTGGTGGGGATCATCGGGTATTTGTCCCACAGCACATGCAGCGCGCTGTCGGCGGAGTAGGGCGTGCGTTGCTCGGCGGGCAGGCGTCGATACTGGCCCAACGGCAACAGGTTGAAGTCGCCACCGATCAACCACGGCGTGCCGCGGCTTTCGTACTTGTCGAGGACCTTGGCCACGGCTGTCACCTGGCGTTGCAAGGTTTCGTCGAGCGGGGGCGTGGCACGTTCCAGATGGGTATTGAACACGGCCATTTGGCCGCCATTGCTCAATGGCAGGTGAGTGACCAGCAAGGCGTTTTTCGGCTTGAACTGACGGCTGATGAAATTGGCCGGTGCGACCGGTAATTGCAGGCGTTCGGCGTGTTCGATCTGGTAGCGGCTCAGGGTTGCCAATTGCCGGCCAACGCTGCCGTAGATGGGCGATTCAGGCACGAAGTCGGCTTTCCAGTCGAAGGCTTGCGCGCTGCAGGGATACAGGTCAGTGACTCGATCCTGAAGCAATTTGAACTGGTTCTGGTAGTCACTGGCCTTGGCGCCGTCATCGAGTTCCTGCAACAGCACGATGTCCGGTTGCTCGTCGCGAATCACCCGCGCCACTTCGTCGAGGCTGAAGGCCATGTCTTCAGGCGTAGGGCGCTCGTCTTTTCCTGCAGCCAGATCGTTCCAGAACACGTAGCGCTTGCCTGCCAGGTACTGGACGTTCCAGGTCATCACCGTTAGCGCCTGGCCGGGCACCAGCGTCGGCGCCTGGGTGTTGCAACTGACCGGCAGCGCTTCCTTGGCCTGGGGGCGCCAGGTCAGGCTGTAGATCAGCAAAGCAATCAGGCCAATGGCAATCAGCAGGCCCAGCAGGGTGTAGCGCAGTAGACGGGTCATGGCTCGGCTTATAGCGTTACAAAATTGACCTCGAGCATAACCGAGAGCAGCGCCCAAGCCCAAGGTAGAGCGCTCAGAGCGCTCCGTCAGCTTTCTCCGGTGCATCGCTAATCAGCATGAACAAACGGAACACCACCACGCTGGTGAACAGTTGCAGGAAGCTGTGGGCGCTGTCGATCAGCAGCGAGATCACCGGGTTCTGTGGATCAGGGTAAACCGCCAACGTCGCCCCCTTGAGCACCCACAGCGGGCCCATCACGCACAGAATGCACACCAGAATGCGCAGGAAGTTTCCGCGGGTCAGGCGCAGGCTTTCCTTCATCGCCGCCAGCGGTGCCAGGCCGCGCAGCACCAGCAGGTACTCGCCGAACGCCAGCGTCACCATCAGCCAGATCCCCGGCAGGAAATACAGCGACAGGCCAATCAGGATCAGCAGTGTGTTGAGGGCGGTCAGCACGGCGAAGCGTGGCCACAGGGTTGCAGAGGTCGCCAGCAAGTCGCGGGTGCGCGGCGTTTCGCCACGGCTGCGGGCATCGAGAAACAGGATCAGCGCGGCGGTGTATAGCGGATACACCAGCAGGCCGACAATCACACTGATGCCGGGGAAACTGTCCGGCTCCGTGGAGTGGTCGACCACTTGTTGCAGCAGCGCCTCGACAATCACCAGCGGCAGGCACAGCTGCACGATCTGGCGCAGATTGCGCTTGAAGAAATACAGAGAGTCACGCAGTACATCGAACGGATTCATCAGTCGGTATCGCAGGTCGAAAGCAGGTGCCTCACTTTAACCGATGAACCCCTTTGGGGCGCAAACGTAAACGTTCGGTAAAGGTCATTGAAACATCCTGTATCAGCCCCATTACTGGTGAGCACCTTGTCCACCGTGGATGAGGGCGACGATATTCCCGGCAATCTATGAGGTCGCCATGAACAGCGAAGAACAAACCCTGATCGATGGACTGTTTTCCCGGCTGCAACAGGCCGAAACGGATTCAGCCCCGCGCGACGCCCAAGCCGAAGCACGGATCAAGGAACACCTGACTCGCCAGCCAGCGGCGGGCTATTTCATGACCCAGGCGATTCTGGTGCAAGAGGCTGCCATCAAGAGCCTCGACGAACAGAACAAGCAACTTAATCAACAAATCCAGCAATTGCAGGCTGAGCTGCAATCGGCCAAGGCTCAGGCTCCGGCACCGAGCAGCGGTGGCTTTTTGTCGAGCATCTTCGGTGGCGCTTCCCGTGATCCACAGCCTGCTCCGACTCAAAGCGCAGCCCCGTCGAATGGCGGCTGGCGTGAACCGGGGCGGCCGTCGTTCAACTCGCAGCCGCCACAGCAAAACTTCAGTGCGCCGGCTACTCAGCAGAACTTCGGAGCGCCGCCCCAGCAAAACTACGCACCACAACAGGCCGCCGGCAGCAGTTTCCTCGGCGGGGCATTAAAAACCGCAGCGGGCGTGGCCGGTGGTGTGATGTTGGCGCAGGGCATCAGCAGTCTGTTTCAGCATCATCAGCAGCCGGAAGTGGTTGAAGTCATCAAGGAAGAGCCGGCTCAGGTCAACGATCAGAGCGACAGCGGCAATGGCTGGGGCGACGATCAGCGCGTGGCTGACAATTCCAGCGATCAAGGCGGATACGCTGACGCCGACTATAGCGATGACAGCTCATCGTTCTTCGGTGGCGACGACGATTCCTTCGTCTGACACATCTGTGGCGAGGGAGCTTGCTCCCTCACCACATGGCCGATTATTCGCGGAACAATCCTTCGGGCTGGCATACTGGGCAACTTTTCGGGCCTGGTGCCTGATCCTGCCCGCGCTTCGGCACGCCAAAGAGGATGTACGGTGAAAAAAATCGCAGTGTTCGCCGATGTCCAGAACCTCTATTACACCGTGCGTCAGGCCTATGGTTGCCACTTCAACTACGCCGCGCTATGGGCTGACGTCAGTAAAGAAGGGCAAATCGTCGAGGCCTATGCCTATGCGATCGATCGTGGCGACAGCAAGCAGCAGCAATTTCAGCAGATCCTGCGCAATCTCGGCTTCATTGTGAAGCTCAAGCCCTACATCCAGCGCAGCGACGGTTCGGCCAAAGGCGACTGGGATGTGGGCATCACCCTCGACATCATGGACGCCGCCGACCATGTCGACGAAATCGTGCTGGCCTCCGGTGACGGCGATTTCGATATGTTGCTCGAGCGCATTATCAGCAAGCACGGCGTGCAAGCGGTGGCCTATGGCGTGCCCGGTCTCACCGCCAACTCGCTGATCCGCGCTGCCAGCCGTTATGTGCCGATCGAAGGCGCGTTGCTGCTCAAGAATTGATTTTTATGGAGTTGAAACAGGTTTGGAACGCATAGCAGTCATCGACTTTGAAACCACCGGACTCTCCCCGAGCAGCAGCTGCCGGGCCACGGAAATTGCCGTGGTGATTCTTGAACAGGGGCGCATTGTCGAGCGTTACCAAAGCCTGATGAACGCTGGCGTGCGGGTGCCGGCTTTTATTGAGCAACTCACCGGCATCAGCAACGCCATGCTACGCACCGCGCCCTCGGCCGAGCAGGTGATGAACGAGGTCAATGAATTCGTCGGCATCACACCGCTGCTGGCGCACAACGCTGCGTTCGACCAGAAGTTCTGGGACTACGAACTCGGGCGAATCAAACGCACACGCTTGCAGAACTTTGCCTGCTCGCTGTTACTCGCCCGCCGCCTGATGCCCGCCGCGCCGGACCACAAACTCGGCACCCTCACCACTTTCGCCAGCCTGCCCAATACCGGAAAGGCTCACCGGGCCATGGCCGATGCCGAAATGGCGGCCAACCTGACGGCGCACTTGGCTGAAGAGTTGCGGCGCAAGCATGGGTTGCGGGAGTTGTCCCATGATCTGCTCGTCAGTTTGCAGAAAGTGCCGGCGGCGAAGATCAATGAGCATCTCAAGCGGTATCGCGGGTTTTAAGGTTTTGTAGTGTTTCTACTGGCCTCTTCGCGGGCAAGCCTCGCTCCTACAAGTTCGGTGCAGTTCTGTAGGAGCGAGGCTTGCCCGCGAAGGCGTCAGAGCAGACACCGCATCACGATTTACCATTCCCCTCCAACTGCCCCAACGGCACGCGCTTCTCAATGGCGCTGGACAGCACGATCGAGGTCTTGCTGAACCCGAACGTGGCGATCCGGTTGATCAACTCTTCCAGCTCCGGCATCGAGCCCACCGCCGCTTGCATGATCACGCACGGGTCGCCGGTGACGCGGTGGCATTCGGTGAGCTGTGGGATTTTGATCAGTTCGTCGTAGGTTTTCTGGTTGCCGTGCTGGTTCAGGCGCAGTTCGATGACGCACTGGATCGGCAGGCCGAGTTTGGCCATGTCGACTTTCGCCTGGTAGCCGGTGATCACCCCGCAGGCCTCAAGTTTGGCCACGCGCTCGGCCACCGCCGGAGCGGACAGGTTCACCTTGCGCGCCAGTTCGGCGTAGGACGCACGACCGTTTTCCAACAGGGCGCTGAGGAGCATGCGGTCGTATTTGTCCATCATGGCATTCCTGAAAAAAGACTGACTTTCGAAAACACGGTTTATAGCGCTGAACTCCGTGTTTTGAAAAGTGTACCGGCGCTATAAACAGGTTTTGTAACTTATTTTCCGCCGCCGGCCTTTCTAGAATAGCGGCTCTCTTTGTCTTGTTCTCGAGCTGCCCATGCCTGGCATACGCCGTTTTTCCTTACCGCTGATCGCTGCTTTTTTCGCGCTGTACGTGATTTGGGGGTCGACCTACCTGGTGATTCGAATCGGCGTGCAGTACTGGCCGCCGTTACTGCTCGCCGGTATTCGTTTCGTGATCGCCGGTACGTTGATGTACGCGTTCCTGCGCTGGCGCGGGGCACCTGCACCAACGTGGGCGCAGTGGAAAGCGGCGGGGATCATCGGGATTTTGCTGCTCACGTGCGGTAACGGTGCGGTGAGCGTCGCCGAGCATACAGGCGTGGCCTCCGGCGTTGCCGCGTTGGCGGTGGCGACGGTGCCACTGTTCACTTTGTTGTGTGGATATTTCTGGGGCGCGCGTAATACCCGTCTCGAATGGGCCGGGATTGTGCTCGGGCTGATCGGTATCGCCATGCTCAACCTCGGTTCCAATCTGCAATCGAGCCCGTTGGGCGCGGCATTGCTGGTGTTCGCGGCAGCGTCCTGGGCGTTCGGTTCGGTGTGGAGCAAACACTTGCCGTTGCCACAAGGCGCGATGGCCAGTGCCGTGGAAATGCTGGTGGGCGGCGTGGTGTTGTTGATCGGCAGCGCGGTGAGCGGTGAGCATCTGGAGGCTATGCCGCCGATCGAAGGTTGGGCCGCATTGGCCTATCTGACGTTCTTCGGTTCGATCATCGCCTTCAACGCGTACATGTACCTGCTGAAACACGTGCGTCCGGCAGCGGCCACCAGTTATGCCTACGTCAACCCGGCGGTGGCGGTGTTGCTGGGTATCGTATTTGTTGGCGAGACCATTGGTATTGAAGAAGCGCTGGCCATGACAGTGATCATCAGTGCCGTGGTGCTGATCGGGTTGCCGCAGTGGCGCCGAGGTGCAGATCGGCCTGGCGTAGTGGTGCCGACAGAATCCCGTGCGAATTAGGGTAAACTGCGCGCCATTGCATCTTGTTTTGCACACTTGTTTTGAAAAACCCGCGCTGAATTTTCCTACGGTACTCCCATGACTTTCGCCACCCTTGGCCTGATCGAACCTTTGCTGCGCGCTCTCGAGACGCTCGGCTACCAGACTCCTACGCCGGTCCAGGCGCAAGCCATTCCGGCGGTGCTGGCCGGTCGCGACCTGATGGCCGCCGCCCAGACCGGCACCGGCAAAACCGCCGGTTTCGCCCTGCCGCTGCTGCAATTGCTGGCCATGGAAGGGCCGAAAGTCAGCGCCAACTCCGTGCGCGCATTGATCCTGGTGCCAACCCGCGAGCTGGCCGAACAGGTTCACGAAGCCGTGCGCCAGTACGCCGAGAACCTGCCGTTGAGCACGTACGCGGTGTACGGCGGCGTCAGCATCAACCCGCAAATGATGAAGCTGCGCAAGGGCGTCGACCTGTTGGTGGCGACTCCGGGCCGCTTGCTCGACCTGTTCCGCCAGAACGCGCTCAAGTTCAACCAGTTGCAAACCCTGGTGCTGGACGAAGCCGATCGCATGCTCGATCTGGGCTTTTCCGAGGAGCTTGGGAACATTTACCGCGTATTGCCGAAGAAACGTCAGACGTTGCTGTTCTCTGCCACGTTCTCCGATGCGATCCGCCTGCTGGCCGGGCAAATGCTCAACGACCCGCTGAGCATCGAAGTCAGCCCGCGCAACGTCGCCGCCAACACCGTCAAGCAATGGGTGGTGACGGTGGACAAGAAGCGCAAGTCGGAGCTGTTCGTTCACTTGATGCGCAAGGGCAAGTGGAAGCAGGTGCTGGTGTTTGCCAAGACCCGTAACGGCGTAGACGCGTTGGTGGAAAAGCTCCAGGGCCTGGGCATCAATGCCGACGGCATCCACGGCGACAAACCTCAGGCGACCCGTCAGCGGGCACTGGATCGTTTCAAGGCCAGTGAAGTGCAGATCCTTGTAGCCACCGATGTTGCCGCCCGTGGCCTGGATATCGAAGATTTGCCATTGGTGGTCAATTTCGACCTGCCGATCGTGGCCGAGGACTACATCCACCGCATTGGTCGCACCGGCCGTGCGGGCGCAACCGGGCAGGCTATTTCGCTGGTGTGTGCCGATGAGGTGAATTTGCTGTCGGCCATCGAGACGTTGACCCGTCAGACGTTGACTCGTCAGATGGAGCAGGATTTCGAGCCTGAGCACCGCGTGCCGGATACCGATGCCAGCGGTCAGGTGGTCAAGAAGCCGAAAAAACCGAAGAAGCCAAAAACCTCCAGTGGCGGCAAGCGCAATTTGGGTAAGTGGGTCGAGAGCGGTGATGCCTCGGCGCCGGAGCCTTCGATCAAGCCTGTGCGTAAAGTGCCGGTGTTTAATACCGGGCCGCGTAAGCGTAAGCCTTGATTAAACGCTGCGCCGGTTAGACCGCTTTCGCGAGCAAGCCCGCTCCCACATTCAATCGCATTCTTACTGAAAGAACTCGAATGAATGTGGGCAAGCGGGCTTGCTCGCGAAGGGCGCGCCTCGGTCTCAATCCTTGTGTTTCAACCACTCCACCATCCCCAACCCCGCCGCTCGCCCACTGGCGAAACACGCGGTCAGCAGATAGCCGCCGGTCGGCGCTTCCCAATCGAGCATTTCTCCCGCGCAGAACACGCCGGGCAGTTGCTTGAGCATCAAACGTTCATCCATCGACTCGAACATCACGCCCCCCGCGCTGCTGATGGCCTCGTCCAATGGCCGGGTTTTCACCAATGTCAGCGGCAATGCCTTGATCGCTTTGGCCAGCAATGCCGGATCGGTAAAACAGTCGGCCGGTGTCAGCTCTCGCAACAGCGCCGCTTTCACCCCATCAAGCCCAAGCTGACTGTGCAGGTGTTTGGCCATGGAACGGGAGCCGCGAGGTTTGCTTAGCACCGCCTGGATTTTATCCACAGGCTTGCCCGGCAACAGGTCGAGGTGAATGGTTGCCGAGCGGTGTTGATTGATTGCTTCGCGGATCGGTGCCGACAGGGCGTAGATCAAACTGCCTTCAATTCCCGTGGCAGTGATCACACATTCCCCGAGTCGCGGCACGTCGTCATTGAGGCCAATGGCGATGTTTTTCAGCGGGCTGCCGGCGAATTTGCTGACCATCAATTCGCTCCAGGCCTGCACCTCGAAGCCGCAATTGCTTGGTTGCAGTGGCGCCAGTCCTACACCGCGCTGTTCCAGCGGCAACATCCAGGCACCGTCCGAACCGAGGCGCGACCAACTGCCGCCGCCCAGGGCCAGCAGGGTCGCGTCGGCTTGAATGGTTTTTTCACCTTCGGGGCTGTCGATGCGCAAGTCATTGTTGTCATCCCAACCGAGCCAGCGATGGCGGGTGTGGATAACGACGCCGGCATCGCGCAGGCGCTTGAGCCAGGCACGCAACAGGGGCGCGGCTTTCATGTCGGTAGGAAACACCCGGCCGGAGCTGCCGACAAAGGTTTCGATACCGAGGTCATGAATCCATTGGCACAAGGCGTCGGCGCCGAAGGACCGTAACAGCGGCGCAATCTGCGGTGCCCGTTCGGCATAGCGCGAGAGAAACGCCGGGTAGGCCTCGGAATGGGTGATGTTCATGCCGCCGACCCCGGCGAGGAGGAATTTTCGCCCCACTGAAGGCATGCCGTCGTACAGATCGACCTTGATCCCGGCCTGGCTCAGCACTTCAGCCGCCATCAAACCGGCGGGGCCGCCGCCGATGATGGCGATGTGAGGGGGGAGGGAAGTGGAGGGCTGGGTCATGGAATGCGCTGCGGTCTGGCGGAATGAAGCCGGGCATTCTATCAGCCCCGATCAATGTGGGAGCGGGCTTGCTCGCGAAAGCGGTGGGTCAGTCGATATCAATGTTGATTGTTAAATCGCCTTCGCGAGCAAGCCCGCTCCCACATTTGATCGTCGGTGTTTTCAAAGGTGGTTAAAAAACAACCACCGCTCTGTAGCCTACACCCCGCATGGCCTGCAGACCCTTTCACTCAGGTTATCCACAGGCGGTTCCACAGGCATTGTGGGTAAAGACCCACACATCAATGACAACCTGATGACTGCCACACCCGTTGGGCGCTGTGATGGAGGATGCCATGACGGCGTGCCAGGGCTTTGCGGTCTTTGCTGTAGCCGCCGCCGATCACGCCGACCACCGGAATATCCCGGCCCAGGCAATGGCGCATCACGCTTTCATCGCGAGCGGCGACGCCTTCGTCTGTCAGCTTCAGATAACCCAGTGCGTCATCCTTATGCACATCGACACCGGCGTCGTACAGCACCAGGTCCGGTTGGTAGAGCGGCAGCAAATAGTTGAGTGCGTCGTCCACCACTTTCAGGTAATCGGCATCGCCCATGCCCATCGGCAACGGAATATCCCAATCACTTTCGGCTTTGCGTGCAGGAAAATTCTTTTCGCAGTGCAGGGAAACGGTTATCGCCTCAGGGGTGTTGTGCAGGATTCGTGCAGTCCCGTCGCCCTGATGCACATCGCAGTCGAAGATCAGCACCCGGTTCACTCGGCCACTTTCCAGCAGGTAATGGCTGATCACCGCCAGGTCATTGAAGATGCAGAACCCGGCGGGATGATCGTAATGCGCGTGGTGAGTGCCGCCAGCCAGGTGGCAGGCCAAACCATGCTCCAGTGCCTGTTCGGCCGCCAGCAGCGAACCGCCGACCGCTCGCACCGTGCGCCGGGCCAGCGCTTCGCTCCAGGGCAAGCCGAGGCGTCGTTGATCTTCGCGGGACAATTCGCCGCCCATGTAGCGTTCGATATATGCAGGGTCATGGGCGAGGGCGAGAATCTCTGGCGGGCAGAGGTCCGGGCGCAGCAAATCGGTGTCGCGGGTCAGCCCACTGTCCACCAGGTGATCGCGCAGCAGGCGAAACTTGTCCATGGGGAAGCGGTGATCCGCCGGGAACTCGGGACTGTAGTCTTCGTGGTAGATCAGTGGCAGGGGCATGGCAGATTTATACAGGAAGGCATGTAGGAATGAGTGAACGATCCTACCAGCGATGTAGACTTGCGGCATGGAAACGGGGGAGGAGGCACGATGGAGCCGATACTGGAACTCGAAAGCGCACGACTGTTGTTACGGCAGTGGCGTGATGAGGATTTGCCGGCGTTTGCGGCGATGTGCGCCGATCCACAAGTGATGCGTTATTTTCCGGCACCCTTGAGTCGACTGGAAAGTGCCTCGTTGATCGGGCGGATTCGCGGGCATTTTGCCGAGCATGGTTTCGGTCTCTGGGCACTGGAGCGCAAGGACACCGGGGCGTTCATCGGGTTTACCGGGCTGGGTGTGGTCGGCTTCGATGCGCCATTTACGCCGGCCACTGAAATCGGCTGGCGCCTGGCGCGCGAGCATTGGGGCCTGGGCTATGCCGGTGAAGCGGCGTGGACCGCTCTGCGCTGCGGGTTTGATCGGTTGGCGCTACAAGAGGTCGTGGCATTCACCACCAAGACCAATCTGCCATCCGAGAAAGTCATGCAAGCGATCGGCATGCACCATGCCCCCGTCGATGACTTCGAGCACCCGCGGCTTGCAGCCGATCATCCGCTGCGTCCGCACGTGCTGTACCGCATCACCCGTGAGCAATGGCTGCAAACCTTGCATGGATAAGCAGGCGCGGACGTTTACAATGGCCCTCATGTTGAACCGGGCCATAAACTGAATCGACCGCCGCAGCCAAGACTGCGCGGCATTGCGTTGTGTGAGGAGAGTCTGAATGAGCCAAGTGTTGGAAGATCTGGTAGACCTGCTGACCCTGGAACCGATTGAAGAAAACCTGTTCCGTGGTCGCAGCCAAGACCTGGGTTTTCGTCAGTTGTTCGGCGGCCAGGTACTCGGCCAGTCCCTGTCGGCGGCCAGTCAGACCGTCGAGGCAGCGCGCCATGTGCATTCGATGCACGGTTATTTCCTGCGCCCGGGCGATGCCAAATTGCCGGTGGTGTATCAGGTCGATCGGGTGCGCGATGGCGGCAGTTTCAGCACGCGCCGGGTGACGGCGATCCAGAAGGGCCATCCGATTTTCACTTGCAGCGCCTCGTTCCAGTACGACGAAGAAGGCTTCCAGCACCAGACTGAGATGCCGCAAGTAGTCGGCCCGGAAAACTTGCCGTCGGAGCTGGAGCTCACCCAGCAGCGCGCGCACCTGATTCCTGAGCACATGCGCGAAAAACTGCTGTGCCCGAAACCGATCGAAGTCCGGCCGGTGACCGAAAAAGACCCCTACAATCCGCAGCCCGCCGACCCAGTCAAATACGTCTGGTTCCGCGCCGACGGTGCGTTGGCTGACACCCCGGCGCTGCACAAATACCTGCTGGCCTACGCGTCGGACTTCGGTCTGCTGACCACCTCGATGCTGCCCCACGGCAAATCGGTCTGGCAGAAAGACATGCAGGTCGCCAGCCTCGATCACGCCTTGTGGTTCCACGCCGACCTGCGCGCCGATGACTGGTTGCTGTACGCCATGGACAGCCCGTGGGCCGGCAATTCCCGCGGATTCTCCCGTGGCAGCGTATTCAACCGTGCCGGGCAACTGGTGGCTTCGGTCACTCAGGAAGGCCTGATTCGCCATCGCAAGGATTGGGCATGAGCCTGGCCGAGGTGCGGCACTGGGTGTTCGACATGGACGGCACCTTGACGGTGGCGGTGCATGACTTCGCGGCGATTCGCGTGGCGTTGGCGATTCCCGCCGAACACGACATCCTGACCCACCTCGCTGCGCTGCCGGCCGATGAAGCCGCGGCCAAACACGCGTGGCTGCTGGAGCACGAGCGGGATCTGGCGCTGGGTTCGAAGCCGGCGCCGGGCGCGGTGGAACTGGTGCGTGAGTTGGCCGGGCGCGGTTATCGCCTGGGCATTCTCACGCGCAATGCTCGCGAGCTGGCCCATGTCACGCTGGAGGCCATCGGACTGGCTGATTGCTTTGCGGTGGAGGATGTACTGGGCCGCGATGAAGCACCGCCCAAACCGCATCCTGGTGGATTGCTGAAACTGGCCGAAGCCTGGAAAGTGCCGGCGAGCGAAATGGTGATGGTCGGTGATTACCGCTTCGATCTGGATTGCGGCCGGGCGGCGGGGACGCGGACGGTGCTGGTGAATCTGCCGGATAATCCTTGGCCGGAATTGGCGGATTGGCATGCAGCCGATTGCGTGGTGTTGCGGCAGATGCTTTCGGCTTGAGGGATATGTTGTCGGGTTAACCGCTTTCGCGAGCAAGCCCGCTCCCACATTTGATCGGTGTGAACACAGATTTTGTGTACACCAAAATCTACTGTGGGAGCGGGCTTGCTCGCGAAGGGGCACTGCCCGGCCCCGCAACCCTCACTGCCCGAACAACACCTTCTGCCCCTCAGGCGATGTAAACATCCCATCCCCATTGTGCCCGACCCCAGGCACTTCAATGAGCTGCTGACTCAACCCTTGCGGATGGCGCCGTTTCAGATAATTGAAATAGTGGCGCCCACGAATCAATCGAGAAGCACCCTGGGCTTTGGCCTCGCAACTTTTATCCAGCGCCGGATGATTCGGGTCGATGTCCTGCTGCCCGAGTAAATAAACGATGTCACGTTTGACGTAGTTGTCTTCGAGTTGCGCAGGTGTTTGTCCATCGGCATAGGCGGGCAGATTCGCCAGTCCGTACTTCCAGCGATTGAAATTCGGACATTTCGCGTGACTGAACGCCACCGGCCGTTGCTCATTGAAGTAAGCGTACGACGAAGCATTGGCGATCACATAGCGCACCTTCACGCCTTCCGCCTCGAGGGCTGGCTGAGGGTGGCTCAGCAAGGCATAACGTTGAACCACCTGAGCACCGCCGGAGTGGCCGGCAATGACGATTTGCTTCACGTCCGGAAACTGTCGCCGATCACCCAGTCGCGCGATGATTTCGTCGAGCGCCGCATAGGAACTCAGCGTAAACGGCGCGGTGGATAAACCGCCGGCCATCCAGTCGTTGCCTTGCCAGCGTAAAACACTGTCAGGCACCGGTTGGCTCGCGACGTCGGTTTCGTTGAGAAACTGCGGGGCGAGCACCAGGGTGTTCGCGCTTTGCCCGGCTTGCTCGGCAGCGCGTTCGGCGCTTTGGCGATAGGTTTCAGCATCGCGTAATCGACCATGGACGATGATCACTACGCGTTCTATTTTTTCCGGTGTCGGGCCCATGCTCACCGCGATTTCCCCGGCGCTCAACAGCAGGCGCCCGGAACTGATCGCCTTGACCCCTTGCTCGGCAGCCTGGGTGCTTGCGCAGGTGATTAGCAGAGCCAGCAGCCACTTGCGCATCACAGACTCTTCGCCGCGAAGGTGTCGCACTGGCCGACCTGGCCCTGTGCGAACCCGGCCTTGAACCAGCGCACTCGCTGGGCCGAAGTGCCGTGGGTGAAGGAGTCCGGCACCACGCGGCCCTGACCTTGCTGTTGC
This sequence comes from Pseudomonas sp. NPDC086112, assembly GCF_044746425.1. NCBI lineage: Bacteria > Pseudomonadati > Pseudomonadota > Gammaproteobacteria > Pseudomonadales > Pseudomonadaceae > Pseudomonas > Pseudomonas sp. NPDC086112. Next base: position 46,778 of record NZ_JBIVCD010000006.1, read on the forward strand.
AAGCGGTCGTCGCCGATGGCGTTGGCGGCGTTCAAGGCTTCTTCGATGTCACCGGGTTCCAGCCAGTTCAGACGTTTTTGCGCATTGTGGGCCCAGACGCCGGCCAGGCAATCGGCCTGCAATTCCTGACGCACCAGCAAACCATTGTCGCCTTCCATCTGCCGGCCCTGTTGGCGAGCGTCCTGAATCTTCGCGGAAACGCCGAGCAGGGTCTGCACGTGGTGCCCGACTTCGTGAGCGATCACGTAGGCCTGGGCGAAGTCGCCGGCGGCGGAAAAGCGTTGGGACATCTCTTGAAAGAAACTCATATCGAGGTAGACCTTCTGGTCAGCCGGGCAATAGAAGGGACCGGTCGCCGAAGTCGCCAGGCCGCAGGCCGAGTTGACGCGGTTGCTGAACAGCACCAGGGTCGGGTCTTTATATTGTCGATCGGCCTGCTGGAAAATCTGGCGCCAGGTGTCTTCGGTATCGCCGAGGATCGAGCGCACGAATTCGGCCCCTTCATCATTGGCCGGTGGCGCCTTGCGGGTTTGGGTGGGGGCCGGGGCGGACTGTTCACTCATTTGCCCGGTCAGTTGGCCGAGGATCTGCAGCGGGTCCTGGCCGGTGATCCAGCCGATTCCGACGATCAACAGGATTGCCGTCAGGCTCAGGCCCTTGCCTCCACCGAAGCGCATTCCACCGCCCCCACCACCGACGTCATCGCCACGGGCATCGACCACGTTGTCGCTGCGTCGGCCTTTTTTCCAAAGCATGGGGGATCCTCTTTTTTACCTGATGAAGGCGCATGGTGATGAGTGTTGCCGGTGAGTAGGTATGGCGCCAGTCCGGTCGTCTGACAGCCCTTGGCGACTGGGGTTCTCCTAAGTGGCGACATTAGCGGTTTCATGGACGGACGGGGACTGCAGGTTCGGTCAAGACTGCTGCCGGACAGGTTCCAGATTTTGCTTCCTTCGAGTTGTCTTTTAGAATCAGTCAAATTTCATTTTGGAATCTCCCATGGCAGGCAGTCAGATCGAACGTGTTTTCAGCGTGCTGGAAAGCCTTACCAGTGACCCTCGTGGCCTGCCGATGCAGACGCTGGCAGAGCAACTGGATATCCCCAAAAGCGCGACCCATCGTTTGCTCGCCGAGCTGATTCGACTGGGCTATGTGCGGCAGAATCCGGAGAACCTGCGCTATCACCTGTCGACCAAGTTGGTAGCCCTGGGTTTTCGCTACCTGTCGAGTAGCGGCGCGGATATCGTTCAATCGGTGCTTGATCGACTGGCTCAGGAAACCGGTGAGCTGGTGCGCCTTGGAGTAATCGAAGGGGAGCGGCAGGTCTGGATAGCCAAGTCCCAGGGCGCCCGATCCGGCTTGCGCTACGACCCGGACATGGGCCGCGATGCACCGTTGTTTTACACCGCGTCGGGGCATGCGTGGCTGGCGAGCATGAGCGATGCCGAGGCCTTGTCGCTGGTGGAACGCCAGGGCAGTGACCGGCCCAAGGACCTCGGGCCAAATGCACCGCGCTCCAACATCGAATTGCTTGAACGCCTGCGTCTGGCCAGAGAGCAGGGCTATGCCTGGGTCGAGGAGAGTTCGGCGGTCGGCACGTCGGCAATTGCAGCGGTGGTGCGGCATCCGGGTGATGGTCGGGTGATCGGGGTACTCAGCATCGCCGGGCCAAGTGCGCGGATGCCGGGGGCGCGTTTGCATGAACTGGCGCCGCTATTACTGAAGTTTGCCGAGGAGTTGTCGGCGGCGAGCCTGGCTTCAGAGTTGTTGTAGGAGCGAGGCTTGCCCGCGAAGACGGTGTGTCTGTCGACATCAATGTTGCATGACACACCGTCTTCGCGGGCAAGCCTCGCTCCTACATGGATTTTCCTTCGCCCATACAAAGTTGTGCGCTGTTCGAACACTATTTGCTTTTTCTCATGTAAGAATCTGGAACCATGTTCTAAATTATTGGAATTCATCTCCCACAAGGACAACAGAGACTCCGTAGGCGCGAGGCTTGCCCGCGAAGCTTTTGATCTCAAGACCCAGGGATAACCCATGACCGTCAGCACCCCGCTTTCCGGTGTCAATCAGCCCTTCAAAGGGATTCTGCTGATCGTCGTTGCCACCTTCCTGTTTTCCAGCCATGACGCTTTGTCGAAATATCTCTCGGGGTTCTATCCCGTCATCATGGTGGTCTGGGCCCGCTATGTGGTTCACACCTTGCTGATGGCAGGGATTTTTCTGCCGCAGTCCGGGCTGCGTGTCCTACGCACCAAACGGCCATTGCTGCAGCTGTTGCGGGCGTTGTGCCTGTTGGGGACCAGTTTGCTGTTCACGACTGGTTTGCTGTTCATCCCGTTGGCCGAAGCCACGGCTGTGAATTTTCTTGCACCGGTATTGGTCACGGCGTTGTCGGTGCCACTGCTCGGTGAACAGGTGACGCGCGGGCAATGGCTGGCGGTGATTTGCGGGTTCATCGGAGTGTTGATCATCGTCCATCCCGGCGGCGAACTGTTCACGCCTGCGGTGTTGCTGCCGTTCTGCTCAGCGCTGTTTTTCTGCTTCTATCAATTGCTCACCCGCAAGCTCAGCGAAATCGATAGCCCGACCACCAGCAATTTTTTCGCTGGGCTCTGCAATACGTTGGTGATGAGTGCGCTGGTGCCGTTCTTCTGGCAAGTCCCAAGCGTGGGGCATGGGTTTTTGATGGTGGCGCTGGGGGCGTGCGGAATGACGGCGCATCTGTTGTTGACCCAGGCCTTCCGTCACGCCGCGCCCGCGTTGCTGGCGCCGTTCGGCTATTGCCAGATTGTCTTTGCAGGTTTGCTGGGCTGGTGGCTGTTTTCCCACACGCCGACCCTGACTACGGTGATCGGGATTGTGGTGATTTGCTGCAGCGGGTTGGCAGCGGCGTGGCAACAACGGCGTCGACAAGAGGAGGGCGGCAGGCCTGGAATCAGGCCTGCCGGGGGAAGGGAGTTTACGCGGTGACGGTAGGAATCTTGCGCGGTGCCATGAAGTACATCCAGATCAGTGCGATGAAGTACATCGCCGGAATCATGGTGAACAGCACGGTGTAGTTGTTGTGGGTGACCGTCAGAATGTGGCCGACCAACTGGGTCATGAACATCCCGCCGATTGCCGCGCACATCCCGCCGAAGCCGAACACCGTACTCATCATGTGCTTGGGCGTGTAGTCCATCACCAGGCTCCAGATGTTCGCGGTCCAGGCCTGGTGCGCGCCGATGGCCAGGGAGATGGCGAACACCGCGAGCCACAGGTTGCTTGAGCCGGCGGCCATGACCACGCCGATGATGCAGCAGGCGAACAGGAACATGGACATCAATCGCGCCTTGATCGGGTTGATCCCGCGACCGATCAGGAACGAAGACAGGATGCCGCCGCCGACACTGCCGAAGTCAGCCGTGAGGTAGATGATGATCAGCGGAATACCCATCTGGGTCACGTTGATTCCCAGGTTGTATTGCTGATTGAGAAACGGCGGCAGCCAGTACAGGTAGAACCAGAACACCGGCGCGGTGATCGAGTAGGCGAGGGCGAAGGCCCAGGTGCCACGCATGCGCAGGATTTTCGAGAACGGTACGCGGGATTGTTCCGGCTCGACTTCCTTCTGGATGTAGTCCAGTTCCGATTGCTTGACGCTCGGGTGATCTTCCGGGTTGAAGTACTTCAGGCCCCAGAACAGCAACCAGATGCCGCCCAGCGCCGCCATGCACAGGAACGCGGCTTGCCAGCCCCAGGCGTGGAGGATCAACGGCAGCAGCATCGGCGTGAACATCGCGCCGACGTTGGTCCCGGCGTTGAAGATGCCGGTGGCCACGGCGCGCTCGCCGGCGGGGAACCACAACCGGGTGGTTTTCACGCAGGCCGGGTAATTCGCCGCTTCGGTCAGACCGAGAATGAACCGGCAGACCATAAAGCCCACCGCCGAAGTGGCCAGGCCATGAGCACCGGTGGCCAGGCTCCAGAGCAGCACCGCGCAGAAGAACACGCGTTTGACGCCGACCCGGTCGATCAACCGGCCCTGCAGCACAAAGCCGATGGCGTAGCCGACCTGAAACCAGAAGTTGATGTTGGCGTAGTCCATCGCCGTCCAACTCATTTCCTTGGCCAGGATCGGCTGCATCACGCCCAGGGCGGCGCGGTCGATGTAGTTCAGAGTGGTGGCGAAAAACACCAGCGCCAGCATCCCCCAACGGGTTTTGCCGACCGCCATGGCGCCGCGGATTTTGTCGCCGATGCCGCCAGTGGCGACGCCCATGGCCGGAGCCACGCGAGAGCTTTGAGAAGGAATCATGTGTATGTGCCATCCGTTCAATGACTGACAAGCGAGGCTTGTCGGGACTTCAAGGGCGCGTGATCAATCGACGGCGCCAGGCGCGGGTGTGATTGATCGGCTGAGGTGTTTTCGTCGGACTGACGACAACGCGTTATTCAGCCAGCGGCGCGGTTCGGCCGAGAGGGCGCAAGGTTCGGATGGATGCCAGATACAGCGTGAGGGTGGAGCAAGCAAACAAGGCGTTGAATAAGCGCATGAGCGTGTACCCGTTTTTTGAAATTTTTATGTGGTGTTCAGGGTCTTTGGTAACCGAGTCCATGGGGTCGTGGCCGGACTCAATGTGGTGTCGATGTTGCGCAGTGGACGAAAAATCGTCAATTCGCCAACCGCCATTGTGTTCGATAATCGCCCGCAAAACTAACCGGGTAGTACACTTTGAATTGCTGTGTGGATTCGTCAAGCCAATAATTTGCCCAACAAGAATGTCCCCACCACCGGGAGTCGACACATGCAGCGTTCCATTGCCACCGTTTCCTTGAGCGGCACCTTGCCGGAAAAACTCGAAGCCATCGCCGCCGCCGGTTTTGACGGCGTGGAGATTTTCGAGAACGACCTTCTCTACTACGACGGCAGTCCGCGGGAAATCAGGCAGATGTGCGCCGATCTCGGGATCGCCATCACGCTGTTTCAACCCTTTCGGGATTTCGAAGGTTGCCGCCGCGATCGCCTGCCACGCAATCTGGAGCGGGCCGAGCGCAAGTTCGATTTGATGCAGGAACTGGGCACCGACCTGGTGCTGGTGTGCAGCAACGCCTCGGCCGACTCCATCGGTGATGAGCAGATCCTGGTCGATGACTTGCGCCTGCTCGCCGAACGGGCCGGCGCTCGTGGTTTGCGGATCGGCTACGAAGCGCTGGCGTGGGGTCGACACGTCAACACGTATCAGCAGGTGTGGAACATCGTTCGACAGGCCGATCATCCAAGCCTCGGCGTATTGCTGGACAGTTTTCATACGCTGTCGCTCAAGGGCGACCCGAGCGCCATCGCCGAGATTCCCGGCGACAAGATTTTCTTCGTACAAATGGCCGACGCGCCGATTTTGGCCATGGATGTGCTGGAGTGGAGCCGACACTTCCGCTGTTTCCCGGGTCAGGGCGAATTCGATCTGCCGGGCTTCCTTGCGCCCATCATCAAGAGTGGCTACACCGGGCCGCTGTCGCTGGAGATCTTCAACGACGGCTTTCGCGCCGCACCGCCACGGGCCAACGCCGCCGACGGTTTGCGTTCGTTGCTGTACCTGGAAGAGAAAACCCGCCAACGTCTGGAACAGGAAGCCACACCCCCGGCCAATCGCGACACTCTGTTCCAGACCCCAAGCGCCAGCGAATACAACGGCATCGAGTTTCTTGAATTCGCAGTGGATGAAAGCCTCGGTGCCAAGCTGTCCCATTGGCTGGAGCGGCTGGGTTTCGTCAAGGCCGGGCAGCACCGTTCCAAAAGTGTCAGCCTGTTGCGTCAGGGCGATATCAACCTGATCCTCAATTGCGAGCCTTATTCCTTCGCCCACAGTTTTTTCGAGGCCCACGGCCCATCACTGTGCGCCACCGCCGTGCGGGTCCAGGACAGCGCCAGTGCGCTGGCCCGTGCCGTGGCTTACAAAGGCCAGCCCTATCGCGGCCTCGTTGGCCCCAATGAGCTGGAACTGGCAGCGGTGCGAGCGCCGGACGGCAGCCTGATTTACCTGGTGGACCAGAATGCCGACGTCTACGGCACCGACTTCAATCTGCAACCGACGGCCGTGGCCAGCGGTGGCCTCAAGCGTATCGATCACATGGCGATGGCGCTGCCGGCCGACAGCCTCGACAGTTGGGTGCTGTTCTATAAAAGCCTGCTGGATTTCGAAGCCGACGATGAAGTGGTGCTGCCCGACCCGTATGGTTTGGTGAAGAGCCGCGCGTTGCGCAGCCGATGCAGCTCGATCCGCCTGCCGCTGAACATTTCCGAGAACCGCAACACCGCCATCTCACACGCGCTGTCGAGTTATCGCGGTTCCGGCGTGCATCACATCGCTTTCGATTGCGACGACATCTTTGCTGAAGTCAGTCGCGCGAAGGAGGCGGGCGTACCGCTGCTGGATATCCCGCTCAACTACTACGATGACCTCGCCGCACGCTTCGATTTCGACGATGAATTCCTCAGCGAGCTGGCCTATTTCAACGTGCTTTACGACCGCGATACTCAGGGCGGCGAGCTGTTTCATGTGTACACCGAGCCGTTCGAAGGGCGCTTCTTCTTTGAAATCATCCAGCGCAAAAATGGCTACGCGGGTTACGGCGCAGCCAACGTGGCAGTGCGACTGGCGGCGATGGCTAAATCGCGAAGTGGTGGCGTACGTCAGGCAAAGTTGTAGGAAAATCGTAAACACGGGTACATAACTGCTGCCTCGTGGCTTCCTTCACTGGGCGCGGCAGCCCATAATCGCCAGCTTGTGCAGTGATGGCCGTGAGCCCGCAATGACAATAATTACAGAACTCTCCGCTGCGCCCGAAAAGCCAATTGCCGAGCCTCGCAAGAGTCGCAAGAACAACCCGGAAAAGACCCGCGAGAACATTCTTCAAGAGGCCATTGTCGAGTTCGTTCAGCAGGGACTTTCCGGTGCGCGCGTCGATGCAATTGCCGAACGCATCCACACCTCAAAACGCATGATCTATTACTACTTCGGCAGTAAGGAACAGCTCTATGTCGAGGTGCTGGAGAAACTCTACGGGGATATCCGCAGCACCGAAAACCGTCTGCACCTGGCCGAACTGGCGCCGGTGGAAGCGATTCGGCGGTTGGTGGAATTCACCTTCGATCACCATGATCGCAACGTCGATTTCGTGCGTATCGTCAGCATCGAGAACATTCACAACGCCGAGTATGTGAAGCGCTCCGATGCGATCAAGGCGATGAACAACACCATCCTCGATTCGCTGGGCGAGATTTTGCGTCGCGGTTGCGAAGAAGGTGTATTCCGCACCGACCTCGATCCATTGGATGTGCATCTGCTGATCAGCTCGTTTTGCTTCTATCGGGTGTCGAACCGTCATACCTTCGGTGAGATCTTTCAGATCGACTTGCCGGACGAAAGCATCAAGCAGCGTCATCGGGTGATGATTTGCGAGTCGGTTTTGCGATATTTGCAGGCCTGACGTCTTCGCGGGCAAGCCTCGCTCCTACAGGGCTAGCGGTGATCCCGTAGGAGCGAGGCTTGCCCGCGAAGCTTTTCAACCATTCATGCTCTGAAAATGCGCCATCATCCGCTGAGCATCCGGCACCACCCCGCTGAACAGTTCAAACGCCTTCACTGCCTGAAACACCGCCATGGTGCCGCCATCCAGGGTGCGGCAACCCAGCGCGCGAGCGTTGCGCAGCAGTTCGGTTTCCAGTGGGAAGTAAACGATCTCCGCGACCCACAATTGCGCCCGAAGCAGCTCCACCGGCACTGGCATGCCCGGCAGCTTTTTCATGCCCATCGGCGTGGTGTTCACCAGTCCGTCGGCCTCGGCCAGGGTACTCGCCAAGTCATGGCCGGCAACGGCCCGGCCGAAGCCAAAATGCTGATTGAGGTTGTTCGCCAACGTCTGGGCACGGCTGTTATCCACATCGAAAATGCTCAGCAGCTGTACGCCTTCGCTCAATAGCGCGTGGGCCACTGCCGCGCCTGCGCCACCAGCGCCCATTTGTACGACGCGCTCAAGAGCAACGCCCTGCAAACCACGGCGAAAGCCCTCGGCAAAACCCAGGCAGTCGGTGTTGTGGCCGATGCGTTTACCGTCCTTGAGCACCACCGTGTTCACCGCGCCAATACCGCGGGCTTCCGGCGACAATTCGTCCAGCAACGGGATGATCGTCTGCTTGCACGGGAAGGTGATGTTCAGCCCGGTGAAATTCATTCGTTCGGCGGCCATCAGCAGGTCGGGCAGGGCACTGCTGTCGAGCTTCAATTGATCCAGATCGATCAACCGATACAGGTAACGCAAACCCTGAGCGTCACCTTCATGCTCGTGCAGCGCGGGAGTGCGGGAAGCCTGAATGCCGGCACCGATCAGCCCGGCCAATACCACGGTGTTCTGTGTCATGACGCTTAACCTTCCAAACGATGGCTGAAATGCTCCAGCGCCAAACGATAGCCGTGGCTGCCGAAACCGCACATGACCGCAGTGGCGATGGACGAAACAAAGGAGTGATGCCGGAAGGGTTCACGGGCATGGACGTTGGACAGATGCACTTCGATCACCGGCAATTCGCTGGCAACCAAGGCATCGCGAATGGCGACCGAGGTGTGAGTCCAGGCGGCCGGGTTGATGACGATCCCGGCGCAGCGGCCACGGGCGGTGTGAATCCAGTCGAGCAATTCGCCTTCATGGTTGGTCTGGCGAAACTCCACTGTCAGGCCGAACTCTTCGGCCGCGCGACCGCACAGCGCTGAAATGTCCGCCAAGGTTTCGTGGCCATAAGTCGCCGGTTCACGGGTGCCCAGCAGGTTCAGGTTCGGGCCGTTGAGCACCAGAACGATAGGGGACATCGGGTCTCTCCACATATTATTTTTGGCATTGGCCGAGGGTTTCAGCCTGTGGAGAGAAATTGTACTAACCGGTTAATAAGGTCAATTGAAGAGGGCTTCAGGCCTGGATTATTTGTGCGGTGATCGAACATGCGCAAAAAGATCGCAGCCTGCGGCAGCTCCAACAGGTGCGATCTTTTCAGCGCGGCAGATGCTCAACCAGAAAATCGATAAACGCTCTTAGCCGCAACGGCACATGGCGGCTTTGCGGATACAGCAGAGTGAAGGGGCGGGAACGTCCGCCGTAGGGCTCGAGAACTTCCACCAGCGAACCGTCCGCCAGTTCCTTTTCGACGATGAAGCGGTAAGTTTGAAAGATTCCGGCGCCGCTTTTTGCCAGCGTCACGCCGCCCAATACGTCATCGGAACAGCAGTAGTTGCCCTCGGCCAAAATCTCCCGCGGCCCACCGTTGTCGTTGAACAGCCAGGCAATCCGCCGCCCACTGCTGGGCAGTTCGTACTGGATGCATTCGTGCTGAGCCAAGTCATCCAGGGTCTGCGGGGTGCCGGCGTGCTTCAGGTAATCAGGGCTGGCAATCATCACCAGCGCGGCGTCCTCCAACGGTCGTGCAATCAGCCCGGAGTCGGGAATGGCCCGCACACGGATTGCCATGTCATAGCCTTCGCCGACGAAATCGATGTTGCGATTGCTGATATGTGCCTCGACTTTCACGGCGGGAAAGCGCGCCCGAAACGCAGGCAGCAAGGGCAGGATTCGATGATGGGCATAGGTCGTGGGAATGCTGATGCGCAAAGTGCCAGAAGGTTCTTGCTGCTGCCCCATTACCTCGCGCTGGGCCTCGACCAGTTGTGCGAGAGCCTCGCGACACTCCTCGAAATAACGCCGGCCACTGTCGGTCAGCTTGACGCTGCGGGTGGTACGCGCAAACAGCCGCACGCCCAAGCGTTCTTCCATGCGCGACACCGAGCGACTGACCGCGGCCGGCGTCACACCCGCCACTAGAGCTGCTGCGGTAAAGCTGCCTGCTTCGGCGGCCAGGCAAAACAGTTCGATGCTGCCTAATTGAAGATCGTCGAAATGTCGCTGCATGATTGATTACACCGGGAATCAAATGAAGTGTTTGAAGGCTATGTTTATCAAATGAGGGCACATAAATACAGGGTGTTTCACCTGCCAGTGCCGAGTTCAGCACCGGCCAGGCGATGCGGCGCTTTGATCGCCCACAAAAAAGCCGTCCAGTGGACGGCTGATTTGTATATGGAGGCTGCGATCAACGACGGGTCAACAACACCCCGGATTCCATGTGATGGGTCCACGGAAACTGGTCGAACATCGCGCATTGGGTAATGCGGTGAGTGTCGTGCAGCTGGGCGATGTTGGCCGCCAGGGTTTCCGGGTTGCAGGAAATGTAGAGGATGTTGTCGAAGCGCCGGGTCAGTTCGCAAGTGTCCGGGTCCATGCCGGCGCGGGGCGGGTCGACGAACACGCTACCGAACTCGTAGCTCTTGAGGTCGATGCCGTGCAGGCGGCGGAACGGACGAACTTCGTTCAGTGCTTCGGTCAGTTCTTCGGCAGACAAACGCACCAGCGTGACGTTATCCACTGCGTTTTCGCTCAGGTTGCTGAGCGCTGCATTGACCGAGGTCTTGCTGATCTCGGTGGCCAGCACTTTACGCACACGGGTCGCAAGCGGCAGGGTGAAGTTGCCGTTGCCGCAATACAGCTCCAGCAAATCGTCGGAGCGATCACCGAGGGCGTCATACGCCCAGTTGAGCATCTTCTGGTTTACCGTGCCATTGGGTTGGGTGAACGCGCCTTCCGGCTGGCGATAGCTGAAGGTACGGCCGCCAACTTCGAGTTTTTCGACCACGTAATCGTGACCGATCACTTCGCGTTTGCCCTTCGAGCGACCGATGATGCTGACATTCAGCTCGGCGGCCAGTTTCGACGCCGCTGCGTGCCAGTGCTCATCCAGCGGGCGGTGATAGCACAGGGTGATCATCGCATCGCCGGCCAGGGTGGTGAGGAACTCCACCTGAAACAGCTTGTGGCTCAGGGCCGCACTCGCTTGCCACGCCGCCTTGAGCTGCGGCATCAACTGGTTGATGCGCAGGCTTGCGATCGGGAACTCTTCGATCAGGATCGGCGTGCGTTTGTCTTCCTGGGAAAACATCGCGTAATGGCGCTCGCCGGCTTCGCGCCACAGGCGGAACTCGGCACGCAGGCGGAAGTTTTTCAGCGGCGAATCGAACACTGCGGGTTCGGGAGCACCGAACGGGGTCAGCAGATCACGCAGGCGCGTGACCTTTTCTTCGAGCTGAGCGGCGTAAGCCTGGGAATCAAAAGTCATGCGTTGAACCAACCCAACTTGATCACGAACAGAATCGACAGAATCACCAGCGCCGAATTCAACTCACGGCCGCGACCGGACAACAACTTGATGGCCGTCCAGGAGATGAAACCGAAGGCGATGCCGTTGGCGATGGAATATGTGAATGGCATGGCCAGGGCGGTGACCACGACCGGTGCGGCAACGGTGATGTCGTCCCAGTCTATTTCCGCCAGGCCGGATGTCATCAGTACGGCGACGAACAGTAAGGCAGGTGCGGTGGCGAAGGCTGGAACGCTGGCCGCCAATGGCGAGAAGAACAGCGCCAGCAGGAACAGGATCGCGACCACGATGGCGGTCAGGCCGGTGCGGCCACCGGCACTCACGCCGGCTGCGGATTCGATGTAGCTGGTGGTGGTCGAGGTGCCCAGCAAGGAACCGGCCATGGCCGCGGTGCTGTCGGCGATCAGGGCGCGGCCCATTTTCGGCATGTGGCCGTCCTTGCCCATCAGGCCGGCGCGCTTGGCCACGCCGATCAGGGTGCCGGAGTTGTCGAACAGGTCGACGAACAGGAAGGCGAAGATCACGCTGACCAGACCGATGTCCAGTGCACCTTTGATGTCCAGTTGCAGGAAAGTCGGCGCCAGCGACGGCGGCATCGACATCACGCCGCCGAACGGGGTGAAGCCCAACAGGATCGAAACGATGGTTACCGCCAGAATACCGATCAGCACCGCACCGCGTACTTTCAGGGCTTCGAGGGCAACGATCAGGGCAAAACCAAGGGTTGCGAGAATCGGTGCCGGTTGCTTCAAGTCGCCGAGACCGACCATGGTCGCCGGGTTGCTGACCACGATGCCGGCGTTGTGCAGGGCGATCAGGGCCAGGAACAAGCCGATACCGGCGGCAATCGCCGAGCGTAGCGCCAGCGGAATGCTGTTGATGATCCATTCGCGGATGCGGAAGATCGACAGCAGGAAAAACATCACCGCCGAGATGAACACCGCGCCCAACGCCACTTGCCAGGTGTGGCCCATGTGCAGGACCACTGTGTAAGTGAAGAAGGCATTCAGGCCCATGCCCGGCGCGAGGGCGATCGGGTAGTTGGCGATCAGACCCATTGTTGCCGAGCCGATGGCCGCTGCCAGACAGGTGGCGACAAACACCGCACCCTTGTCCATGCCGGTCTCGCCGAGGATGCTCGGGTTGACGAACAGAATGTAGGCCATGGCCAAAAAGGTCGTGACGCCCGCCAGAATCTCGGTCCGCACGTTGGTGTTGTGTGCCTTGAGTTGAAACAGCCTTTCCAGCATGTCTGCTCCCCGTGGCGCGCCCGGCGCCGTGAATGTATCGACCTCAACAGCAAAGCACAGGCCGCAGCAGGCGCCTGGGTATTTTCTGTGGGTCGGAAAAAGCCGCGCATCATACCAGCAGCGTGGGGCTATGGCTGCTTATGGCTGCGATCGTCGTCGATGTTTTGCACAAAAGGGAACTGCGCCATACTGCGCGCTGTTTTTTTGGGGGAGGGAGGGGGTAGATATGTATTGCATTAATAAGCGTGTGCTTGCGGCATTTGGATTGCTGCTCAGCTGTTTCATCGGAGCGCAAACAGCCTCCGCGGCCATGGCCCAACCGTTGAGCCAGGTGAAGGTGCTCAAGGTCGAATCGCCATCCTGTGGATTTGAAAGTATTGCGGACGGCCAGGCGCAAACCCGTTGCGACCACCAAGGGTCAAACATCAAGGTGTATGTGCTGGAGGTCGGCTACGGCCGTGCAGCCCATGTCGCACTGGACGGTTTCGAGGTGAACGGCACCCGCACCCCTGTCTGTGCTTTTGATACCGGCAACCTGACCGAGTGCTCCGCCGGGAAAAAAACCGTCGGCTATCTGTACATCTTCAACCTGGCGGGCAAGCAGGACGGCACCTTTACGTTCAGCAATACCTCGATCAATGCCCCCGGCAACACGATGTCGACGCAGCTTTACATCAAGTAACGGCTGGGCTCGAACAAGGGTCAGGAAAGCTGACTACGCTTTAAAGATCATCCTGTGGACCGCGCCCATGACCTTTAGAGCCCTGATTACCCTCGCCGAGGGCATCGACGATCTGCAAACCGTGACCCTGATCGATGTGCTGCGCCGCGCCAAGGTTGAAGTGGTGGTGGCCAGCATCGAGGCACGACGCATGCTCACCTGCGCTCGCGGCACCCGCTTGACCGCCGATGCGATGTTGGTGGATTTGCTCGCCCAATCCTTCGACTTGATCGTGCTGCCTGGCGGTGCCGTAGGGGCGCAGCATTTGGCGGCCCACCAACCCTTGCAACAATTGATCAAGGACCAGGCCGCCGCCGGGCGCCTGTTCGCCGGTATTGCCGAATCTCCGGCGCTGGCGCTGCAAACCTTTGGCGTTTTGCGCCAACGGCGCATGACTTGCCTGCCCACGGTCAGCAATCAACTGTCGGGTTGTAACTTCATCGATCAACCGGTGGTGGTCGATGGCAACTGCATCACCGCTCAGGGTTCAGGCGCCGCGTTGGAGTTTGCGCTGACGCTGGTGGAGCAACTCTGCGGCAAAGCCACGCGGGCGACGGTGGCGGGGGAGTTGGTGGTCTAGTGAATGTCAGGCGTGGATAGCAATCGGTTCGATGAAGGGTTGCTCACGCTGCTCCGCTTGCCAGAGATCGTAGTCGATCTGAACCCCTAACCACATCCGGGCCTTACCGATTCCAGCCCGCTCCAGACGTACCGCCAGGTCCGGACTGATGGGCGCATGGCCGTGCAGCACTCGCGAAAGATGCGGGCGGGCGAATCCAAGGTGCCTGGCCAGTTCGGTGACGCTGACACCAAGCTCGGGCAATACATCCATCAAGAGTGTTTCGCCAGGGTGTGGCGGGTTGTGCATGGGCATGGTCCTGCCTCCTGTCAGTGGTAATCCAGATAGTCGACCAGTTCGATATCCGAACCAATAAAACGAAAAATAACCCGCCAGTTCCCCGAAATGCTGAGTGACCAATATTCGATCAGAACGCCCTTGAGCGGATGTAATCGCCATCCCGGAAGGTCGAGGTCGTCGGGGGCCACTGCGCGATCCATGAACTGCAGCATGCGAGCCAGACGTTTCGCATGATCTGCTCGAATCCCACGAGTCGAACCGGTTTCGTAGAAGCCACGAAGGCCTTTGTGCTGAAAGGATTTGATCATGCTCGAAGTGTAAGGCGATACATTACACTTGATGCACTATCTATGTATTGCACTTGGTCGGAGAATTTATGCTTTGTGCTGATTTCCAGTCTTTTGGAAGCAGGTAGGGGACTTCCGTATCCTGAGCTACATCAGGCCCTGACTGCTTCCTCCGGCACATGCATACGGTCGCGGTTGGCCAGGGTCGGGAACAGTTTGATCCAGGCTCCGGTCACCATCAGCGTGCCGATACCGCCCATGACCACTGCCGGCACCGTGCCGAACCAGTGGGCCGTCAAGCCGGATTCGAACTCGCCGAGCTGATTCGAAGCGCCGATGAACAAGCCATTCACCGCGCTGACCCGGCCGCGCATTTCGTCGGGGGTTTCCAGTTGCACGAACGAGGCGCGGATCACCATGCTGATCATGTCCGCTGCGCCCAATACCACCAGCACGGCGAGAGAGAACCAGAACGAAGTCGACAGGCCGAAAGCGATCGTTGCCACGCCGAATACGCCCACGGCCGTGAACATCACCCGCCCGACGTTTCGCTCCACGGCAAATCGCGCCAGAAACAGCGACATCAGCAGCGCACCGACCGCAGGGGCCGAACGCAGCAGGCCCAGCCCCCACGGGCCAGTCAGCAAAATGTCTTTGGCGAACACCGGCAGCAGCGCGGTGGCGCCACCCAGCAGGACGGCAAACAGATCCAGGGAAATCGCTCCCAGAATATCCGGACGACTGCGAATGAAGCGAATGCCCGCCAGCAGCGAATCCAGGGTGGCCTTGCTCTTGTTCAGCGGTGTTTGCCGGGCCGGGAGGTTGAGCATCAGCGCACAAGCGATGAGGTAAAGGATCACCGTCGGGCCATACACCCAAACGCTGCCGAAGGCATAGAGCAAACCGCCCAGCGCCGGGGCGACGATAGTGGCCGATTGTTGCGCAGACTGCGCGGCGGCAACGGCGCGGGGGAATAACGCGCTGGGCACAATGCTCGGCAGCAAGGCCTGAGTCGTCGGCATTTCGAAGGAGCGGGCGGCGCCGAGCAGGAACGCGAGGATGAAGATCATCTCCCGGGTGACCTGGTCGGTCGCGCTGCCGATGGCCAGTGACAGGGCGATCAGCGCTTGCAGTGACTGACAGATCGCCGCGACCTTGCGCCGGTCATAGCGGTCCGCGACATGCCCGGTGTGCAGCATGAACAACACGCGAGGGGCAAATTCCACCAGCCCTACCAGGCCCAGATCGAGCACATTGCCCGTCAGTTGATACAGATTCCAGCCAATGGCCACGGTCAACATCTGAAAACCGCTGGCGGTGAACACCCGAGCCAGCCAGAACGCGATAAACGGGCGGTGATGACGTAACAGCAGGGGCGCTTGGCTGGGCATCTGAAGGCAGGTCTGGGAGAGGGAAGGGGCGAGATTATCACCAAGCTGTAACCAGAAGTTGCAGGGCTGAAAAATTTAGTTAGCTAGACACCGATCTATGGAGCATACGAAATCCCTGTGGTGAGGGGGCTTGCCCCCGTTGGGCTGCGAAGCGGCCCCAGACCCAGGCAACTCATTTCTGCCAAGTACACCGCAGTAACCGGATTTACGACTGCTGCGCAGCCGAACGGGGGCAAGCCCCCTCGCCACAGTTAGTCCACCCATCCAAAAATGTATTGCAGCTCATGCCAAAACCCATGAGGCAACCTGTCACGCGGCAAAAGACCACACCGTCCATCGGCAAAAATGCGACTACTCTTTCAACGTTGCTTGATCCAGATCAAGACCCTTCGTGGAATTGATCTGGCGGCCAGATGGCCAGACTCCCTACGTTTGTGATGATGGTCCAAAAAGAACGAATTCGAATTCGCCACACTCCATATCCGTGGGGGCAGTGGGTGTAGGCCGCAAGCCTTCAGCCGGTATTACCTGACAGAGGAAGACGTATGTTCGGTTTGGAGGCACTTGATCTCGCCCGGATTCAGTTCGCATTCACCATTTCGTTTCACATCCTGTTCCCGGCCATCACCATTGGCCTGGCGAGTTACCTGGCGGTGCTCGAAGGCCTGTGGCTGAAGACGCACAACGACACTTACCGCGATCTGTACCATTTCTGGTCGAAGATCTTTGCCGTCAACTTCGGTATGGGCGTAGTTTCCGGTTTGGTCATGGCCTATCAGTTCGGCACCAACTGGAGCCGTTTTTCGGACTTCGCCGGTTCGGTGACCGGGCCATTGCTGACCTATGAAGTGCTCACCGCCTTCTTCCTCGAGGCCGGTTTCCTGGGCGTCATGCTGTTCGGCTGGAACAAGGTCGGGCGCAAGCTGCACTTCTTCGCTACCGTCATGGTGGCCATCGGCACCCTTATTTCCACCTTCTGGATTCTGGCCTCCAACAGCTGGATGCAGACCCCTCAAGGCTACGAGATCGTCAACGGTCAGGTTATTCCGGTGGACTGGCTGGCGATTATCTTCAACCCGTCGTTCCCCTACCGCCTGATGCACATGGCCACGGCGGCGTTCGTTGCGACCGCGTTCTTCGTCGGTTCGTCGGCGGCCTGGCACTTGCTGCGCGGCAAGGACAACCCTGCGATCCGCACCATGCTCTCGATGGCGATGTGGATGGCGCTGATCGTTGCCCCGATTCAGGCGGTTATCGGTGACTTCCACGGCCTCAATACCCTCAAGCATCAGCCGGCGAAAATCGCTGCGATCGAAGGCCACTGGGAAAACCACGGCGACGAACCGACGCCGCTGATTCTGTTCGGCTGGCCGGACATGAAAGCTGAGAAGACCAAGTTCGCGGTAGAAATTCCGTACCTCGGCAGCCTGATCCTGACCCACACCCTGGACAAACAGGTCCCTGCGCTCAAGGAATTCCCGCCTGAAGACCGGCCGAATTCGACCATCGTGTTCTGGTCGTTCCGGATCATGGTCGGTCTGGGCATGCTGATGATCTTCACTGGTTTGTGGAGCCTGTGGCTGCGCAAACGCGACAGGCTGTATACCTCGCGGCCGTTCTTGTACCTGGCGCTGTGGATGGGGCCGTCAGGCCTGATCGCGATCCTCGCCGGCTGGTTCACCACTGAAATCGGCCGTCAGCCGTGGGTGGTTTATGGGTTGATGCGCACGGCGGATGCGTCCTCCGGGCACAGCTTCGTGCAGATGAGCATCACCTTGATCATGTTCGTTGTGGTGTATTTCGCACTGTTCGGTGCCGGTCTTGGCTACATGATGCGCCTGGTGCGCAAAGGGCCGAAGATCGACGAAGGCAAGGAAACCAACGAAGGTGGTCCTGGCCAGAAACGCACACCAGCCCGTCCGCTGTCCGCAGCCGATGACAATGGTGACGCTGATCACAACCACAGCCTGAACAAGGAGATTTGAATCATGGGTATTGATCTTCCGCTGATCTGGGCCGTGATCATCATCTTCGGCATCATGATGTACGTGGTCATGGACGGCTTTGATCTTGGGATCGGAATTCTCTTCCCGTTCATCAAGGGCAAGAGCGATCGGGACGTCATGATGAACACCGTCGCCCCGGTCTGGGACGGCAACGAAACCTGGCTGGTATTGGGCGGTGCGGCATTGTTCGGCGCCTTCCCGCTGGCTTATTCGGTGGTGCTCTCGGCGTTGTACCTGCCGCTGATTTTCATGCTGATCGGGCTGATTTTTCGCGGTGTGGCCTTCGAGTTTCGCTTCAAGGCCAAGGACGACAAGCGCCACCTCTGGGACAAGGCATTCATCGGTGGCTCGATCGCCGCAACCTTTTTCCAGGGCGTGGCATTGGGTGCGTTCATCGATGGGCTACCGGTAGTCAATCGTCAGTTTGCCGGAGGCTCACTCGACTGGCTGACACCGTTCACGATGTTCTGCGGTGCGGCGCTGGTGGTGGCTTATGCGCTGCTCGGTTGCACGTGGCTGATCATGAAGACCGAAGGCAAGCTGCAGGAGCAGATGCATGATCTGGCGCGGCCATTGGCCTTCGTGGTGCTGGCGGTGATTGGCATCGTCAGCATCTGGACACCCTTGGCCCACGCCGAGATTGCCGCACGCTGGTTTACCCTGCCGAACCTGTTCTGGTTCCTGCCGGTGCCGATTCTGGTGCTGGTGACCATGTACGGTCTGATTCGCGCGGTGGCCCGCAATGCGCATTACACGCCATTCCTGTTGACCCTGGTGCTGATCTTCCTCGGCTACAGCGGTCTGGGTATCAGCCTGTGGCCGAACATCGTGCCGCCGTCGATCTCGATCTGGGACGCCGCCGCACCGCCGCAAAGCCAGGGCTTCATGCTGGTGGGCACGCTGTTCATCATCCCGTTCATCCTGGGCTACACCTTCTGGAGCTACTACGTGTTCCGCGGCAAGGTCACCCACGAAGATGGTTACCACTAGTGACTACGGCGCAGAATTGAATCCTGCGCCGTTGCAGAGGAGAAAACGATGATGGCTGGCAAACCTGATTTGCAGGAAATCGAAGCCGCCGAGAAAAAGCCGCTCTGGCAGCGGCTCGGCTGGCTGGCGATGATCTGGGCCGGCAGCGTCGTGGCTCTGTTCATCGTGGCCACGCTAATGCGCATGTTCATGAATGCCGCGGGCCTGAGTACCCACTGAAATTCCCATCCCGTTGCCTTGCGGCACGGATTTATAACCCTCCTGCGATGGAGGGTTTTTTTTGTCCGTGATTATTTGCGTGCTTTGAGAATCACGAACTTGGGTGTGGCCGCGACTTGCTCGACGCCGCGGAACAACCGCGCCAGCTTGCTGTGATAACCCAGGTGACGATTGCCGACGATGTACAGCGCGCCGCCCACCACCAACGATTCACGCGCCTGCTGGAACATCCTCCAAGCCAGGAAATCGCCGACCACTTGCTGTTGGTGAAACGGCGGATTGCACAGCACCACGTCCAGGGATTGAGGTTCCTGCTCAGCCAACCCATCGCCGGCCCGCACGATCACGTCGCGATTACCCAGCGCCGCGCGCCAGTTTTCAGTGGCCGATTGCACGGCCATGAACGATTCGTCCACCAGCGTGTAGTGCGCCTCAGGGTTTTGCAGGGCACTGGTAATCGCCAGCACGCCGTTGCCACACCCCAGATCGGCAACCCGTGCTGCGCCGAGGTTCTTCGGCAAGTGCGGCAAAAAGGCCCGCGTGCCGATATCCAGCCCTTCGCGGCAGAACACATTGGCATGATTGAGCAGTTCGATCGCAGGGTCGTCGAGTCGATAGCGGGTCGGGTAGGGGGAGGTCGCGGGCGCTTTGTCTTGGGGCGTGGCGATCAGCAGCCGAGCCTTCTTGACGGCCAACGAGGCTTGCACCGGGCCGATGTAACGCTCCAGCAGATCGCCCGCAGCGCGTGGCAAATGCTTCACCATTGCGGCTGCAATCACTTGAGCGCCAGGAGCCAGTTGCCCTTGTAGCCGGATCAGTTGCTCTTCCAGCAGGGCCAGGGTTTTCGGTACCCGGATCAATACCCGGTCAAACGGCCCGACGAATATTTCGCTGGCAGGCACCTTCGGCACTGCATCAAACGTCTGGCCATTGCGTATCAGGTTTTTTTCCAGCCCCTGAAACGCCAGAAACGAATCGCCGCTGCTGGTCACCCGAACCTTGCCCGCCAGGCTGGCGGCCAAAGCGCCGAAGCTGTCGTTGAGCACCAGCACGCGGGTATCGGCTGCCGGTTGTTGCCCGGCCAGATGAGTGAGCAGGTATTCGTCTGCGGCATCAAAGGCTTGCAACGGTTCGTTCGGCTGTTCTGGCTGGCGGATCAGATCGAGTTGAGCGAAGGGGGTTTCGAGCAGAGGCATGAGACGGGGGGCTCTGGGTAATCAACGGAGGATAATCAACGAGTGGCCCGCCGCGCAGAGGCTTATAACGGGCGAGCCATTCCGAGTGGACTACGTCGTGGAATTTCACACGGCATCACTCAGGACTGGATCGCAGATGGTACGGTTTTTTCGCTTGGATTACTCGCGGGGATTACCGGATTCAAACAGATTCAGATGACGCCCACTTTCGCGGCTCTGATCACTGCCGCAATTTTGTTGTTTACGCCGAATTTTCGGATGGCGCCGCGTATATGGAACTGTACCGTGCTTGGACTGAGGTTGAGGATGATCGCGACCTCGTCTGCCGTCTTGCCATCGGCTGAGTATTTCAGCACCTCGATTTCCCGGGATGATAAATGCACTGTGCCTGGTTTTGAGGGCGCAGGCAGTTCTTTCGCCACAAGCCCATGCAAGTGACGGCTAATGAACAACGCATAGCCCAGATTCTTATACAGATCATGCGTCGTAATCGGACAGTGGCTTCTGGCCAGGCTCAGCATGCTGCAAAGCCCGTTCTCATCATGAACGGATTGGGACCAGCCATAGCGCAAGCCTTGCTGTTGTTGTGCTTGCCACAGTGTGGGTGTCTTGCAGAAAATTTCTTTCTGCCAAAGAATCGGTAATTCAGATTGATTGCAATGGGCTAGTATCGGATCGACTTCACTGAAGTGCTCCTGTTCATATTTTGTGTTCCATTCGGTGGGATAATTATTCAGATTGATCGTATGGCGGCGTATCCCCCTTACTTGGGATGTTATTGAAAATGCACAGAAATTAAAGCCAAGATTTTTAACAAGATTGAGAGAAATCTCGTACGCGGTCTCTATTTTCTGAGCGTAAGAAAGCTGCGTTAACTGTGACTCCTTCCACACTTTCATTGGGTAGCTCCATGGCGGCCTTACTGTCGTTGGTGCTGATTGGATCCGATATCCGGCACGCCACGATTGTAGGAGAATTCTTACATGCGTGGTGGATTTTTTTGCTCTTAAAAAAAATATGCAACTGCATAAACCAGTTCTTAGCTTACTAACGGATCAACAGGAATCAACTACATATCATATTTGTATTTCTACTGTTTGGTGAGGTGAGGGAAAAGCCATTACAAATCACCGGTGTTTATACCTTCTACTTTGCGGGACACTGGCGTTATCTGTTGAATGGAGCGACCCAATGACTGCCAGTGCAGAGAAATTCACACGCCAGACACTGCTCGACGTCCAGCCGTTGACTCCAAACCTGTTTACCCTGCGAACCACCCGGGATTCTGGCTTTCGTTTTCGCGCAGGGCAATTCGCCCGGCTGGGCGTGACCAAGGCCGACGGCAGTACGGTGTGGCGAGCTTATTCCATGGTCTCGTCCCCCTATGACGAGTTCCTGGAGTTCTTCTCCATTGTCGTGCCGGGAGGGGAGTTCACCAGTGAACTGAGCCGGCTGGAAGTCGGCGATATGCTGCTCGTCGATCGGCAGGCCTTTGGTTATCTGACGCTGGATCGCTTCGTCGATGGCCGTGACCTCTGGTTGTTATCCACAGGCACGGGGCTGGCGCCGTTTCTGTCGATCCTGCAGGACTTCGAGGTGTGGGAGAAATTCGAACGAATCATCCTGGTCTACAGCGTGCGCGAAGCGCGGGAGCTGGCGTATCAGGAGCTGATTGCAGGGCTGGCACAGCGCGATTATCTGGCCGAATACGCGCACAAGCTGCAGTTCATCGCCACCGTCACCCGCGAGCAGCATCCGGGGGCCCTGAATGGGCGGATCACGACACTCATGGAAAGTGGCGAGCTAGAGCGCACGGCCGGTGTAGCGCTGACAGCCGAGCATTCGCGGGTGATGCTCTGCGGTAATCCACAGATGATCGATGACACGCGCAAGTTGCTCAAACAACGGGACATGCGCTTGAGCCTCAGTCGACGACCCGGCCAGGTGGCAGTGGAAAACTACTGGTAAACAAACGGCGCCCAAAAGGCGCCGTTTCTTGGGCAATCAGTCATCAGGGCTGATTGTTCTGAGCCTTGAGCAGATCGCGAATCTCTTCCAGCAGCTCTTCTTCCTTGGTCGGAACCGGCGGCAGGGTGGGCGCAACGGCCTCTTCACGTTTCAGGCGGTTGATGGCCTTGACGCCCATGAAGATCGCGAAGGCGACGATGATGAAGTCGATCAGGCTCTGGATGAACTTACCGTAGGCCAGCATCACCGCCGGGACATCACCGTTGGCAGCCTTGAGCGTAATGGCCAGGTCACTGAAGTCCACCCCACCGATCAGCAAACCTATGGGTGGCATCACCACGTCGCCGACAAACGACGAAACGATTTTGCCGAAGGCGGCGCCGATGATGATACCCACGGCCATGTCGACCACATTACCTTTGACCGCGAAGGCCTTGAACTCACTTATCACGCCCATAGGTTATTTCCTTGTTACAGATGAGGTTGGTGAACGCAGTGTAAATCAGCAAAACGGCTGGCGCTCGAAACACCGCCTTACAATGCTCGCTCTTATCGACACATCTTCCGGCAATTAGTTTACAAAGTGCCACCATTCGCGCGCGACTAACCGCTCTAGACCGGGTATTCCAGAACCTTTTCGCTATCGGCTCGGTGCGGGATTTCTATTTATGTTTTGGCCTTTGGGTCACTAGCCTCTGTGGGGCGCACCTGGATGCGCCTTATAAAACCAGAGGAAACTTCCATGACAACTCCCCTTGGCCTCGGGGCTTTTCCCTTCCCTCGTACCCTTGGCGTTCTGACCGCCAGCCTGCTGTCCTTCTCCGTCAATGCTGCGACCTTGACCCGCGATAACGGTGCCGCCGTCGGCGACAACCAGAACTCACAAACCGCCGGCGCGACCGGGCCGGTACTGCTGCAAGACGTGCAACTGATCCAGAAACTCCAGCGTTTTGACCGTGAACGCATTCCCGAACGCGTGGTGCATGCCCGTGGCACTGGCGCCCATGGCACGTTCACCGTAACCGACGACCTCAGTGACCTGACCAAGGCCAAGGTGTTCGCCGGCGGCCAGAGCACGCCGGTATTTGTGCGTTTCTCCGCTGTGGTCCATGGCAACCATTCGCCGGAAACCTTGCGTGATCCGCGGGGGTTCGCCACCAAGTTCTACACCGCAGACGGCAACTGGGACCTGGTCGGCAACAATTTTCCGACCTTCTTCATCCGTGACGCGATCAAGTTTCCAGACATGGTTCACGCCTTCAAGCCAGACCCGCGCACCAACCTTGACGACGATTCCCGTCGTTTCGACTTTTTCTCCCATGTTCCAGAAGCCACTCGTACCCTGACCGAGTTGTATTCCAACTCCGGTACGCCGGCCAGTTATCGGGAGATGGACGGTAACGGTGTACATGCCTATAAGTTAGTGAACGCCAAAGGCGATGTGCACTATGTAAAATTCCATTGGAAAAGTTTGCAGGGGTTAAAGAACCTCGACCCTAAAGAAGTGACGGGTGTTCAAGGTCAAGACTACAGTCATATGACTAACGACTTGGTCGCCAATATTAACAAGGGCAACTTTCCTAAATGGGACTTGTACATCCAGGTTCTAAATCCACAAGACTTGTCCAAGTTTGATTTCGATCCATTGGACGCGACCAAGATATGGCCAGGTGTGCCGGAACGAAAAGTTGGACAAATGGTGTTGAACCGCAATCCGGCGAATGTTTTCCAGGAAACCGAACAAGTGGCCATGGCCCCGGCCAATTTAGTTCCGGGTATCGAACCTTCGGAAGATCGCTTATTGCAAGGGCGAGTGTTCTCGTATGCCGATACTCAACTGTATCGTCTGGGGGCCAACGCTCTGCAGTTGCCGATCAACGCACCCAAAGTCGCCGTGAACAACGGTAATCAGGATGGCGCAATGAACATCGGCGCCAGCAGCACCGGCGTAAATTACCAGCCAAGTCGCCTGCTGGCCCGTGAAGAGCCGCCAACCGCGCGTTACAGCCAGTCGGTTCTGTCGGGCAGCACGCAACAGGTGAAGATTCAGCGTGAGCAGAACTTCAAGCAGGCCGGCGATCTGTACCGCTCGTTCAACCAGAAGGAACGTCAGGACCTGATCGACAGCTTCGGTGGCTCACTGGCCACCACCGATGAGGAGAGCAAGCACATCATCCTGTCCTTCCTGTACAAGGCCGACCCGGAATACGGGACCGGCGTGGCCAAAGTAGCCAAGGGTGATTTGGCTCGGGTCAAGGCGCTGGCGGCCAAACTGGTCGACTGATCCATCTGCCTGAAACGGGGCCTCATGCGAGGTCCCGTCTGATCAAGGAGTTGCGCCATGCGTTTTTATCTGTCTGTGTTTCTGGCGTGCTGGTCGCTCAGTGTGTTCGCCGGGCCTGACGTGCAAGCCTCGAAGAACCCTCAGGCGCTGAAAGCCCAATTACAGGATTACTACTTTGATGCCGCTCGACGCGGTGATGTGCCGATGCTCGATACCTTCATCGAGGCCGGCTATTCCCTCGATACCCGCGACAGCAAGGGTTACACCGCACTGATTCTGGCCGCCTATCATGGGCAGAGCGCCGCAGTGGAGCGTTTGCTCGCTGCCGGGGCGGACGCCTGTGCCCAGGATCAACGTGGCAATACGGCATTGATGGGCGCGATTTTCAAAGGCGAAGTGCAGATTGCCAGGACCTTGCTGGCCGCCCATTGCAGTCCCGACCAACGCAATGGCGCAGGGCAGACTGCCGCGATGTACGCCGGCTTGTTCAAGCGCGTTGAGTTGCTGGACGCACTCAAGGCCAAAGGGGCGGACATGAACGCCGAAGATCCGCTGGGCAACAGCGCCGCGCGTCTGGCCAGCGGTGAAATCCGTACGGCACCGCCGCGCTGATCCGCGCGAGCTGAGCTATCATCGCGGTTTTTGCCGGGAGTTCAGATGGCCAAGGCCAAGCGCATGTACGGCTGCACCGAGTGTGGCTCAACCTTCCCCAAGTGGGCCGGCCAGTGCGGCGAATGCGGGGCCTGGAACACGCTGACCGAAACCATGGTCGAGAGTGGCGGCGCCGCAGCCCCCAGCGGGCGCACCGGTTGGACCGGCCAGCAGGCGCAGATCAAAACCCTGGCCGAAGTCAGCGTCGAAGAGATTCCGCGTTTCTCCACGGCGTCCAGCGAGCTGGATCGCGTTCTGGGCGGCGGCCTGGTGGATGGCTCGGTGGTGTTGATCGGTGGTGATCCGGGTATCGGCAAGTCGACCATTTTGTTGCAAACCTTGTGCAACCTCGCCAAGAGCATGCCGGCACTGTATGTCACCGGCGAAGAGTCCCAGCAACAAGTGGCCATGCGCGCCCGGCGCTTGGGCTTGCCTCAGGATCAGCTGCGGGTGATGACCGAAACCTGCATCGAAACCATCATCGCCACGGCCCGGCAGGAAAAGCCCAAGGTGATGGTGATCGACTCGATCCAGACGATTTTCACCGAGCAACTGCAATCGGCGCCGGGGGGCGTTTCCCAGGTGCGCGAAAGTGCAGCATTGCTGGTGCGTTACGCCAAACAAAGCGGCACGGCGATTTTCCTCGTGGGCCATGTCACCAAAGAAGGCGCGCTGGCCGGTCCCCGAGTGCTGGAGCACATGGTCGACACCGTTCTGTATTTCGAAGGCGAATCCGACGGGCGCCTGCGTCTTTTGCGGGCAGTGAAAAACCGTTTCGGCGCGGTCAACGAATTGGGCGTGTTTGGCATGACCGACAAAGGCCTGAAGGAAGTCTCCAACCCCTCGGCGATTTTTCTGACCCGGGCCCAGGAAGAAGTCCCGGGTAGCGTGGTCATGGCAACGTGGGAAGGCACCCGGCCGATGCTGGTGGAAGTCCAGGCGTTGGTGGACGACAGCCATCTGGCCAACCCTCGCCGGGTAACGCTCGGTCTGGATCAGAATCGCTTGGCCATGTTGTTGGCGGTTTTGCATCGACATGGCGGCATTCCGACTCACGATCAGGACGTGTTCCTCAACGTGGTCGGCGGGGTGAAGGTGCTGGAAACCGCTTCCGACCTGGCCTTGATGGCGGCGGTCATGTCCAGTTTGCGCAACCGGCCGCTGCCCCATGATCTGCTGGTGTTCGGCGAAGTCGGCTTGTCGGGTGAAGTGCGCCCGGTGCCAAGTGGTCAGGAACGCTTGAAAGAGGCGGCCAAGCACGGCTTCAAGCGCGCCATCGTGCCCAAGGGCAACGCGCCGAAAGAGGCGCCGCCGGGGTTGCAGATTATTGCCGTGACGCGCCTGGAGCAGGCATTGGACGCGTTGTTCGAATAGCTGCCGAGTCGAACACAATCCCTGTGGGAGCGGGCTGCTCGCGAAGGCGGTGTAACAGCCAACATCAATGTTGGCTGTTACACCGCCTTCGCGAGCAAGCCCGCTCCCACATTGGATCAGCGTCGGGCCGTTATATTTCGATCAGGGCGCCCAATTCGCGCTCCAGTTCCTCGGGATCGCCCAGGTTGAACTCAATCAACCGCCGCAGTCGCTCAATCGATTCCAGGCTGATGTGTTTGCAGACGAAGCCGAGCTGACCATGGTCATCGTGGGTCAGCAGCACATCCATCTTGATGGCGACATCCTCGTTGAGATGAATATCGACCAGGAAATGCCAGTCCCGATTCCCCAGCCAAGGCTCGGGCCGTTCGATCAATAACCCTTTGAGCGACAGGTCGATCAACTTCACCGGCCAGATGAATTCCCCTTGGCTCAGCTCGGTTCGGGCATCGAACGCAAAACGTTTGAAGCGGCGGCGATCAGCAGGGTGGTCACTCATGGCGCAATCCTCTGAATGTCCGCTGACTATAGACCCGCATTGTTAAAGCCTGCCAGCCAAGACGAGGCCCTGGATCAATGTCGGGGTATGGCCTTTGCCGTCAGTAGCGCTAAACTCCGGATGGCTGTCTTTCTTGTCCACTCTGGCTGGAATCATAAAATGAAAAATAATAATAGCCTGCTACGCCACTTACCCTGGCTGCTGCTGGCAATCCTGGGAGCGTGCGCCCTGGGCGTAGTGGCATTGCGCCGAGGCGAGGCGATCAACGCCTTGTGGATTGTGGTCGCCGCGGTGGCCATTTATCTGGTCGCGTACCGCTACTACAGCCTGTTCATCGCTAACAATGTGATGCAACTCGATCCGCGTCGGGCGACACCCGCCGTGCTCAACAATGACGGTCTGGACTACGTACCGACTAACAAGCACATTCTTTTCGGTCACCACTTCGCAGCCATTGCTGGCGCAGGGCCTCTGGTCGGTCCGGTATTGGCGGCGCAGATGGGCTACCTGCCCGGTACGCTGTGGCTGATTGCCGGGGTGGTGCTGGCCGGTGCGGTTCAGGACTTCATGGTCCTGTTCATGTCCACCCGCCGCAACGGTCGCTCCCTGGGCGACATGGTCCGTGAAGAAATGGGCCGCATCCCCGGGACCATCGCGCTGTTTGGCTGCTTCCTGATCATGATCATCATCCTCGCGGTGCTGGCGCTGATCGTGGTCAAGGCCCTGGCCGAAAGCCCGTGGGGCATTTTCACGGTGATGGCGACCATCCCGATCGCGATGTTCATGGGTATTTACATGCGCTACATCCGCCCGGGCCGCATCGGTGAAATCTCGGTGATCGGCGTGGCGTTGCTGCTGGGTTCGATCTGGCTGGGCGGGCAGATTGCCGCTGACCCGGTGTGGGCCAAGGCGTTCAGCTTTACCGGGGTCCAGATCACCTGGATGTTGATCGGTTACGGTTTTGTGGCGGCGGTACTACCGGTGTGGCTGATTCTGGCGCCGCGTGACTACCTGTCGACCTTCCTCAAAATCGGCACCATCGTTGCGCTGGCGATCGGCATCCTGATCACCATGCCCGAGCTGAAAATGCCGGCATTGACCCAGTTCATCGACGGTACCGGGCCGGTGTGGAAGGGTGGGTTGTTCCCGTTCCTGTTCATCACCATTGCCTGTGGCGCGGTGTCCGGTTTCCATGCGTTGATCTCCTCCGGTACCACGCCGAAGTTGCTGGATAACGAGGTTAACGCCCGTTACATCGGTTACGGCGGCATGCTGATGGAGTCCTTCGTGGCGATCATGGCCATGGTGGCCGCTTCGGTGATCGAGCCAGGCGTGTACTTCGCCATGAACAGCCCGGCGGCGGTCGTCGGTGGTGACGTGGTGGCTGTGGCACAAGCTGTCAGTGGCTGGGGTTTCGCGATTACCCCGGAAGCGCTGCAAGCGGTGGCCAAGGACATCGGTGAAACCACCATTCTGGCCCGTGCCGGCGGTGCGCCGACCCTGGCGGTCGGTATCGCGCAGATCCTGCACAGTGTACTGCCGGGTGAAAACACCATGGCGTTCTGGTACCACTTCGCGATCCTGTTCGAAGCGCTGTTCATCCTGACGGCGGTGGACGCCGGTACCCGTGCCGGGCGTTTCATGCTGCAGGATTTGCTCGGCTCCTTCGTGCCAGCGCTCAAACGCACCGAATCCTGGACCGCCAACCTGATCGCAACCGCCGGTTGCGTAGCAATGTGGGGGTATCTGCTGTATCAAGGCGTGATCGACCCACTGGGCGGGATCAACACCTTGTGGCCACTGTTCGGCATCTCCAACCAGATGCTGGCGGGTATCGCACTGATGCTGGCAACTGTCGTATTGATAAAAATGAAGCGCCAACGCTACATCTGGGTCACCATGTTGCCCGCCGTGTGGTTGCTGATCTGCACCACCACCGCAGGCTTCATCAAGCTGTTCGACGCCAACCCGGCAATCGGCTTCCTGTCGTTGGCGAAGAAATACAGCGATGCGTTGGCCAACGGGCAGATTCTGGCCCCGGCCAAGAGCATCGAGCAGATGCAGCATGTCATCTATAACGCCTACACCAACGCAACGCTGACCGCGCTGTTCCTGTTCGTGGTGTTCAGCATCCTGTTCTATGCGCTTAAGGTCGGCATTGCTGCCTGGGGCACCAAAGAACGTACGGATAAAGAATCGCCGTTCCAGGCTCAGCCGGATGCGTAATCGAGGATTGCACCATGTTCAATGACCTGAGTCGCCTCGGTAAATACCTCGGTCAGGCCGCGCGCCTGATGGTCGGCATGCCCGACTACGACAACTACGTCGAGCATATGCAAACCAAACACCCGGACAAACCGGTGATGAGCTACGAGATGTTCTTTCGCGAACGTCAGGAAGCCCGTTACGGTGGCAAGGGTGGGCCGAAGTGCTGTTGATGCAACAGCCTGGCTGATGCAATCCCTGTGGGAGCGGGCTTGCTCGCGAAAGCGGTGTGTCATTCAACATTAATGTCGACTGACACGACCTCTTCGCGAGCAAGCCCGCTCCCACATTTGTTTTGTGTTGTTTCTTAACTTTGTGAAACAGGAGAACCCGTTTGTCCTCTCCCATTCCAGTAACAATCCTCAGTGGCTTTCTCGGCGCGGGAAAAACCACGCTCTTGCGCCACCTGCTCAAAGCCGAGCACGGCCTGAAAATCGCCGTGATCGAAAACGAATTCAGTGACGCCGGTATCGACACCCAACTGTTGGGCGACGAGCCGGTGCAAGTGATGACGCTGTCCAACGGCTGCGTCTGCTGCACCATCCACACCGATTTGACCAAAGCGCTGTACCTGCTGCTCGAACGCCTGGACAGCGGCGAAATCGCCTTCGACCGCTTGGTGATCGAATGCACTGGCCTGGCCGACCCTGCCCCGGTGGCGCAAACCTTTTTCATCGACGAAGAACTGCGTGAGCGCTACATCCTCGACGGCATCATCACCCTGGTGGACGCGGCCCACGCCGACCTGCACCTGACCCAGACCATCGCCCAGGCACAGATCGGCTTTGCCGACCGTTTGCTGGTGAGCAAACGGGATCTGGTGGACGAACCGACCTTCACCGCCCTCAGCGAGCGTCTGACCCGCATCAACCGTCGTGCGCCAATCCGCGTGGTCGACCACGGCAAGATTGATCTGGCCGAACTGCTCGACGTGCGCGGCTTCAACCTCAATGCCGATCTCGGCGGTGGCGTGAGTTTGCGCCCGGTGAGCAAGGTGCCGTCCATCGACCGTATTTCCAGCCTGGTGTTGCGCACTGACAAGCCGCTGGATATCGACAAACTCAGTGAGTTCATGAACGAACTGCTGGAAGACCACGGCAAGCAATTGCTGCGCTACAAAGGTGTTTTGAACATCCTTGGCGAACCACGGCGCATGGTGTTTCAGGGGGTCTTGAAGCTGTACGGATTCGACTGGGATACGGAATGGGCCGACGACGAAACACGTGAAAGCGTGATCGTGTTTATTGCCGATGAATTGCCGGAAGAGAAGATTCGTGAGGGGTTTGCCCGAGTCGCAGCCGAGTAAAGTCGGATATCTTCAGCGTGTTTGAGGCCGCCTTCGCGAGCAAGCCCGCTCCCACATTTGATCCGTGTTGCCCACTCTGTCCGGGACGACACAAAGTCAATGTGGGAGCGGGCTTGCTCGCGAAAGCGATCTACCCGGCAGCACAGTTTCGAATGGTCGATGATCCAGAGTTCAGTAATCTTTGTTCAATATAATGCAGATGCCGGGTCATCAAATTTTCGGCCATCGCTACATCCTCACGCTCCACTGCATCGACAATCTCCGCGTGCTCCCGCCATCCGCAATAATCACCTGCCAGCGCGTCATACCGCGCAATCGCCAGCGAAGTCAGCGGCACCAGAGTGCCAAGAAAATACGCCAACGGTGCGTTCCCCGCCATTTCGGCCAGTTGCAGATGAAATTCCCCTGACAATCGAATGGCCGGACCACGCGCCGTGCATTGGCGTTCGCTGTCGATCAGGGCGCGCAGGCGTTTCAAGTCTTGCGGGTGAGGTTGCTGGCAGGCCAGTCGAATCAGCGTGATCTCGGTCAGTCGTCGGGCATGCAGCGTCTGGCGAATCTGTTCGGCATCGGGCGCGGCGACTCGGGGGCGATGGTGGGTGCGAAGGATAATGATCTGCTGATGGGACAACTGCGTCAGCACGCCACGAATGTCACTGCGTCGAGCGCTGAACATCTGCGCCAGGCTGTCTTCGGTAAAACGACTGGCTGCATGGATGCGCTGTTCGAGAATGGCGTCGAAGATCCGTGAATAGAGATCATCCGCCGGCAGTTTCCCTGTGTCGGTTCGGGAGAAGGGCAGGGCAGTGAATATCTGTGGTGAGGCGAAGCTGTTCATGGCCTGTCTCCAGTTCGAAGAGGGGGTCAACTGCCGAGGTGGTCATCCGGAATGTTCAATTCGATGCCCATCCGCTGGCCTTCGCGCAGGATGTGCCGACGCATCTCGGCGCTGGCCTGGGCGCTGTTTTTGCTGCGAATGGCCCGCACCACGGCTTCGTTTTCTTCAAGGCGTTCAGCCAGATGCTCTGGCGAGTTGCGTAGCACCTCGGCGCTTTGTTTGAGGGCGTTGCTGGTCTGCTGCACAACGCTCTGGAAGATCGGGTTCGAGGTCAGGGTGAACAGTTCTTCGTGGAACGCGATGTAGGCGCTGACCCCGGCTTCGCTGTCGTTGGCCTCCAGGGCTTCGCGCATGTCCATCAGGGTCAGGCGCAGTTGCCCGACTTCCTTGCTGCTGATGGATTGTGCAACCAGGCCGACGATGAAGGGTTCGAGGGTGTAGCGCAGTTGCAGCACATCTTCCAGGCTGGCCCCGGCCACCGCGCTGTCGTGGCTTTGGCTGTCGCTGAGATTGGCTTCCAGCACCACCACGCCTTTGCCCGGCATGGAGCGCACCAGCCCGAGGGTTTCCAGCACGATGACCGCTTCGCGCAGGCTCGGGCGGCTAATGCCCAGTTGCTCGGCCAGTTCACGCTGGCCCGGCAGCATCTCGCCGGAGCGCCACTGACCGCGGGCCAGGGCGGCCCGAAGTTTTTCTACCACCGAATTTACAACGGTTGACGAGGTAATCACTGTTCGCTCCAAGTCGTGATAAATGTGCCTGACCTTGGGCAGGCACACCTAGTTTAAAATTCCTGCTGATGCGCCGGGACCACCGGTTTCCTGGGCTGGAAGGTATAACCCACCTGACCGGAAAGCACTTTGTTCGCTCGCTGGATATCGATGTCCTTTTCCCAGCGGGCGATGGCCACGGTGGCGACGCAATTGCCGATCAGGTTGGTCAGTGCCCGGCCGATGCCCATGAACCAGTCCACCGCTAATACCAGCACCAGCCCGACCACCGGAATCGCCGGGATTGCCGTCAGTGTTGCCGCAAGAATCACCAACGCCGAACCGGGAATCCCGTGGGCACCTTTGGAGGTGATCAGCGACACCAGCAGAATCGTCAGCAGGTCAGTCATGGCCAGCGGCGTACCGGTGGCATTGGCGATGAACACAATGGCCAGGGTCAGGTAGATCGAAAAACCATCCAGGTTGAACGAGTACCCGGTCGGAATCACCAGCCCGACCGTGGAGCTGCCGATGCCCAGATGCTCAAGCTTGCGCATGATTTGTGGCAGCACGGCGTCGGAAGATGCGGTGCCCATGACGATCAGCAGTTCTTCACGCAGGTACTTGAGCAGCGGCCACATCTTCAGGCCCGAGAGGCGCATCACCAGGCCGAGAATCAATGCCACGAACGCTACACAGGTCATGTAGAAAAGACCGACCAGGCTGCCCAGGTGCTGCAGCGAATCCAGGCCATATTTACTGGTGGTGAAAGCGATGGCGCCGAACACGCCGATCGGCGCCAGACGCACGATCATGCCCATGATGCGGAAGATTACGTGGCTGAGTTCGTTGATCAACCGGGAAATACCCGATGCCGCTTCACCCACCAGGTTCAGCGCGCTGCCGAACAGCACCGAAAACAGCAGGACTTGCAGAATGTTGTTTTCCGCGAAGGCGCCGATTACCGAGGTCGGGATCAGGTTCATCAGGAACTGGGAGGTGGTTTGCATGTGCTGACCGCGCTGGGCGATGTCGCCCATGTCGGCGGCGGAGAGTTGCTCCAGATGAATGTTCGCGCCGCTGCCGATGCCGGTCGTGAAGGCGAATACCAGGCCGATCACCAAGGCGATGGTGGTCAGTATTTCGAAGTAGATCACCGATTTCAGGCCGATGCGTCCGACCTTCTTCAAGTCGCCGGCACCGCTGATGCC
The DNA here is from genome assembly GCF_044746425.1 of Pseudomonas sp. NPDC086112. Taxonomy (NCBI): domain Bacteria; kingdom Pseudomonadati; phylum Pseudomonadota; class Gammaproteobacteria; order Pseudomonadales; family Pseudomonadaceae; genus Pseudomonas; species Pseudomonas sp. NPDC086112. Next base: position 80,048 of record NZ_JBIVCD010000006.1, read on the forward strand.
GCTGACCACCACGCAGAACACGATCAGACCAATAAGCATCTTGATCAGTTTGATGAAACCGTCGCCGAGAGGTTTGAGTTGGGCGGAATATTCGGGAAGGGTCAGCCCGCAGACGATGCCGAGCACCAGTCCGAGAACCACTTGAAGGAAGATTGAACGCGAGCACCATCTGAGCATGGGAGGAATCCTGGTCGGTGTCCTGGCTGCCGTGCGCGATGCGCATCAGATTCAGGACTTAATTATTGTGGTCTTACCGGTATGTCCAGTGCAGGCGCAGTCTACGCTGGATTTTTTCAGGATTACAAGTGGAAGTCGAAAAATTGGCATGACCGGTCTGACCAGTGGCTAAAGCCGCGTAGGAGATGCCGATCAAGATCAAAAGATCGCAGCCTTCGGCAGCTCCTACAAAAACCCGCGTACACCCATGATTTCACGAATGTACACAACCTCTGTAGGAGCTGCCGAAGGCTGCGATCTTTTGATCTTTATGGCGGACGAAAAAAAACCGGCCATCACTGACCGGTTTTTTCATTGCTGCGGTTTAGCGGGGCAATTAAGCGCCGTACACCGGCAGCTTCTTGCAGATGGCTTTGACTTTCTCACGAACGGCGTCGATCACCGCTTCGTTGGAAAGATCTGCCAGGATGTCGCAGATCCAGCCGGCCAGCTCTTTGCACTCTGCTTCCTTGAAGCCGCGAGTGGTCACTGCCGGTGTACCGAAACGCAGACCGGAGGTGACGAACGGGGAGCGTGGATCGTTCGGTACCGAGTTCTTGTTCACGGTGATGAACGCTTTGCCCAGAGCGGCGTCGGCGTCTTTACCGGAGATTTCCTGCTTGATCAGCGACAGCAGGAACAGGTGGTTCTGAGTACCGCCCGACACCACGTCGAAACCGCGCTCGATGAACACGCCGGCCATGGCCTGGGCGTTTTTCACCACTTGTTGCTGGTAGGCCTTGAACTCAGGCTGCAGCGCTTCCTTGAAGCAGATCGCCTTGGCGGCGATCACGTGCTCCAGCGGGCCACCCTGGGCGCCCGGGAATACCGCGGAGTTCAGCTTCTTCTCGATGTCGGCGTTGGCGCGAGCCAGGATCAGGCCGCCACGTGGACCGCGCAGGGTCTTGTGGGTGGTGGTGGTCACGACGTCAGCGAATGGAACCGGGTTCGGGTAGACGCCAGCGGCGACCAGACCGGCCACGTGAGCCATGTCGACGAACAGGTAGGCACCGACTTTGTCAGCGATTTCGCGGAAACGCGGGAAGTCGAGGATCTGCGAGTAGGCAGAGAAACCGGCCACGATCATTTTTGGCTTGTGCTCGACCGCCAGACGCTCGACTTCGTCGTAGTCGATCAGGCCGTTGGCATCGATACCGTACTGAACAGCGTTGTACAGCTTGCCGGAGGACGAAACGCTGGCACCGTGGGTCAGGTGACCGCCGTGGGCCAGGCTCATGCCCAGGATGGTGTCGCCCGCTTGCAGCAGGGCCAGGTAAACGGCGCTGTTGGCTTGGGAGCCGGCGTGTGGCTGAACGTTGGCGTAATCGGCGCCGAACAGTTCTTTGGCGCGGTCGATGGCCAGTTGCTCAACCACGTCGACGAACTCGCAACCACCGTAGTAGCGCTTGCCCGGATAACCTTCGGCATATTTGTTGGTCAGTACCGAGCCTTGAGCTTCCATCACCGCAGGGCTGGTGTAGTTTTCCGAAGCGATCAGCTCGATGTGTTCTTCCTGGCGCTGAGCTTCTTGCTCCATGGCGGCAAAAAGGTCGGCGTCGTACTTGGCAATAGTCAAATCACGGCTGAACATGGCGGTCCTCAAGGATCGGGGCAGAAAAGGGGGGCATTCTAACTCAATGGGTTTTAGATGGCATATGAAAGGACATCATGTCGCAGACAAGTGGTGTTCATGCGCAGGATTTGCGGTGTTTGTGCGGGCCTCTTCGCGGGCAAGCCTCGCTCCTACGGATAGCACCGTCTGTAGGAGCGAGGCTTGCCCGCGAAGGCGTCACGACAGGCGCTGCTGAATCTCAATCAAACATGAACAACGCATCATTGCTGAACTGCGCCTCAAACCGGCTCGCCGGCATCGGCCGGCCAAACAGATACCCCTGAACCTCATCGCAACCATGCTCACGCAGGAAGTCGAGCTGCTCGTGGGTTTCCACGCCTTCGGCGATCACCGCCAGATTGAGGCTATGGGCCATGGCGATGATCGCCCGGGCAATTTGCGCGTCCTGTTCACCCGAGGGCAGGCCATCGACGAAGGTGCGGTCGATTTTCAGCACGTCGATCGGGAATTGCTTGAGGTAGTTGAGCGATGAATAACCGGTGCCGAAGTCGTCGACTGCAATGCTCAGGCCAAGGTTTTTCAACCCGGCGAGGATGTGCATCGCTTCGCTGACTTCGCGCATCAGAATACTTTCAGTCAACTCCAGCTCCAGGCACGCCGGCGGCAGGCCGGTTTCCTTGAGGATGGTGGCGATCCGCGTGCCGAGCTGACCGTCGGAGAACTGCCGGGCCGAAATGTTCACCGAAACCTTCGGCACCCGGACTTTGGTTTGATGCCAGGTCTTGAGCTGACGGCAGGCTTCGCTGATCACCCAGTCGCCGACGTCCACCACCAGCCCGAGCTCTTCGAGCACGGGAATGAAATCCCCCGGCGGTACCAGGCCACGTCGTGGGTGACGCCAGCGCAGCAGGGCTTCGGCACCGGTCAGGCGTTTGCCATCGCCGCTGAACTGCGGCTGGTAGTACAGCACGAATTCATTTTGCTCCAGGGCATGGCGCAAGTCGCTTTCCAGCTCCAGACGCTCCAGGGCGCTGGCGTTCATGTCGGCCTGATAGAACTGGAAGTTGTTCTTGCCACGCTCCTTGGCGTGGTACATCGCGGTGTCGGCGTTCTTCATCAACTGACTGAGTTCGCTGCCGTCCTGAGGGCTCAGGGCGATGCCGATACTGGCGGTGACAAAGAACTCGCGGCCTTCGAGCACGAACGGTTTCACCAGGCTGGCGAGGATCTGTTCGGCCACGTGAATCGCCCGGTTCAACGCGATCTCCCGGTTGACCCGCGGTTGCAGCAGCAAAGTGAACTCATCACCACCCATGCGTGCCACGGTGTCGTCATCATCGACGCAACCGAGCAGGCGCGTGGCCATTTCCTTGAGCATGCGGTCGCCGGCGGCATGGCCCAGGGAGTCGTTGATCGGCTTGAAACGGTCCAGGTCGAGGAACATCAGCACCACCCAGGACTTCTGCCGTTCAGCCGATTGCAGCGCGGTGTGCAGGCGATCCTGGAACAGCGTGCGGTTGGGCAGGTGGGTCAAGGCGTCGTAATAGGCGAGCCGGTGAATCCGTTGCTCGCTGGCTTTGCGCTCGCTGATGTCGCTGAAGAAACACACGTAGCTGGCCAGGTCGCCTTCATCGTCGAGCACCGCGGTAATTCCGACCCAGGCCGGGTAGTGCTCGCCATTGCGTCGTTTGAGCCAGACTTCGCCTTCCCAGGTGCTGTGCTGATGCAATTGCTTGAGCACATAGCGCAGATGGGCTTCCTGCTGCTCATCGACGGTGAGCATATTCGGCAACTGGTCGAGGACCTGGGCCACCGCATAGCCGCTGACGCGACTGAACGCTTCGTTGGCCTGGACGATATAGCCGGCCGGGTCGGTGATCAAAATCGCCGAGGTCGAGTGCTCGAATACCGTGGCAGCCATGCGCAGGTCTTTTTCGGCCCGACGTTGCTGGCTGATGTCGCGGCCGACCCCGAGCACACCTTCGAAGGCTCCGTGTTCGTCCCAGACCAGCACCAGACGCAGCTCGATGGGAATCTTGCGTCCGTCGGCCCGCAGGCAGTCGAACAGAAACAGCTGGGTCTGCACCTGACTGCGCAGCAACGCCAGTTGCTCGGGCTTATCCAGCGCTTTGCTGACCCGGTCCATGAGACTGTAGATGCCGGTCAGTTGTTGCGGGTTGGCAATGGTCGATTGCCAACCGTTCTGGAATATCCAGTCGGCGTCGAAACCCAGCACGGCTTGCACCGAGGGGCTGACGTAATTGAGCGACATCTTGCTGTCGGTGGAGAAAATCACGTCGCTGATGCTTTCGGCGAGCATCCGGTAGCGTTGTTCGCTGTCGCGCAGGGACTCACTGGCTTCGATCTGCTCGGTGATGTCCTTGGCCACGCCAATGATGCGCGTGACCTGATCGTGTTTGTCCCGCGCCAGGGCCTGTTCGCGAATGTCGAAACGCCGCCATTTGCCATCGCGATGACGGAAGCGCAGCTGGCATTGCATCAGTTGGGTGTAACCCGCGTGACGTTGGGACTGGCGTGATCGGTGGTAGTAGTCGGCATCCTCGGGGTGCAACAGGATTTCCCAGAAGTACTCGCCCATCTGGTGCAGTTCGGTGCGGTTGTAACCCAGCGTTTGCCCCAGGTGATGGTTGCTGAAGATCATCCGCTGGCTGACCACATCCTGCACATACAGATGATCCGGCACGGTGCGCACCACGTCGGACCAGAACCCTTCACGCTCCAGCAGCGACAATTCGATGAGCTTGCGACTGGTGATGTCGCTGATGCTCAGGATCACCGCTTTGTAGTCGGCCTGATCTTCCGGCAGACGCAGCACCAGCCACAAATGCTGGTCACGACCATTGGCATCCTGAAGCTTGATTTCCAGCTCAAGCTGTTTTTGCTGGTGCAGCACCGCTTCGAGCACTTGATTGCCGATGGCCGTGCAGTCCAATGGGCAGCCGTCGATCAGCAGTTTCCAGGCCTGATCGCAGGAATTGACGTTGAGCAATTGCAGGGCGACCTGATTGACCTCGGTGATGCGCAGTTCCTGCAGCAGTTGCTGGCGTTGCTCCGGTGTCTGGAGCCAGGCCTTCAACTGCTCGCTGCTGTTGAGTTGAGCCTTGTCGAAAAAACTTTTGAGTCCGGACAGGTCGAGCACGCACAGCGCAACGCCGGTACCTTCGAAAATGTCCTGATAGCGTCGGCGGCCTTCATGCAACAGGCGTTGACGGCGACGAATGCTCAGCAGAGCGATGAACGGTAACAGCGAAAAGGCCAGGCCCAGCAGGCATTTGCCGATGAACGCCGGCAGCAGTTGTTCGAGCACCCGTTGGCGGTCGAACAACCCGCGCAATTGCCAGTCGCTGCTGCTCAGAGGGACTGTCAGCACACTGTTGGCCAGTTCGTCGGCTGTCAGCACGGCCGGCTTGGCCGAGGGCTGGGTGTCATCGCGGCTGATGATCTGATGATTGATGCGGTTTTCCACCAGCCACAGGGGGCGGATGCCGGCGTCGCCCTGCTTGGTCAATGAGGAGAAAAACGTCGGTGTCAGACGCAGGGCCCAATAGCCGCGGCTGCTGCCGCTGGCTTGATGCAGGAGCAGATGCACCACTGAGCCGTCGTCGGCATTGCTGAAATAGTGGGCCTGGGCGCGGCTACGCTGAACCAGTTCGCCGAGGTAACTGGCGTCCTGGCTGTCGGCGGCGCTGTCGCTGAGGATTTTTCCGGAGGGACTGAGCAACGCCAGGCTGCGCAAATCGGGCAGCGATTGTTGCAGTTTACGCAGCAACGCCTGCTGTTCGTCGGGACTTTGCGGTTGTTCGATGATCGGTAGCAGGTTAAGGGCGATCTGGGCATTGAGCGCCATGTTGAGGCTGACTTGCGCAGCCAGATCGGCGGAATAGTCGATGGTGTACTGGCGCTGGTTTTTCTGGGATTCGCGAAGCTGATCCAGCAGCTGCCAGAACAGCAGTGCGAGCAGCAACAGCACGAGGGTTGCCAGCGCGCCCTTCAAGGTTCCGCGCAGGGGCGAGCCGGTCGCAGGATTGAGTGCGCTCACGGACGATGGCGGAGAGACATTAGACAAACTGTAATCCTGCGGTTTGGCTGGACTGGCGCGACGTGCACTATAAGCCGGACGCCCGAAGGGCGGCTAGCATGCCTTGAGTTGTGGCGAAGTGCCAGTCCCGCTCGGCTGGACTGCTTTCTATCAATAAGGTAGCTTTGCCGGTTACGCGGGAGCGTTCCAGCTCCTAGAGGTTTTTTCAGCGCGCACGCCTTGATACCCATCAGACGAACGACGCGCATGGCCTGGCCGGGCATTGCCTGCGCTCCAATCATTCATCAGTCACTGACCCAAGGTTCTCCATGGCTCAATACGTCTTCACCATGCATCGGCTGGGCAAAGTTGTTCCGCCGAAGCGGGAAATCCTGAAAAACATTTCGCTGTCGTTCTTCCCTGGCGCCAAGATCGGCGTACTCGGTCTCAACGGTTCGGGTAAGTCCACGCTGCTGAAAATCATGGCGGGCGTCGATAAAGAGTTCGACGGTGAAGCCCGTCCGATGCCGGACCTGAATATTGGCTACCTGCCGCAAGAACCGATTCTGGACCCGACCAAAACCGTGCGTGAAGTGGTCGAGGAAGCGGTCAGCGTGATCAAGGACGCTCAGGCGCGCCTGGACGAGGTTTACGCGGCCTACGCTGAACCGGATGCCGACTTCGACAAACTGGCGGCAGAACAGGCCAAGCTTGAAGCCATCCTGCAAGCCAGCGACGGTCACAACCTGGATCGCCAACTGGAAGTCGCCGCCGATGCGCTGCGTCTGCCAGCGTGGGATGCCAAGGTCGAAGTCTTGTCCGGTGGTGAAAAACGTCGTGTGGCCCTGTGCCGCCTGCTGCTGTCCGCACCGGACATGCTGCTGCTCGACGAACCGACCAACCACCTGGACGCCGATTCCGTCGCCTGGCTGGAGCACTTCCTGCACGATTTCCCGGGCACCGTGGTTGCGATCACGCACGACCGTTACTTCCTGGACAACGTTGCCGGCTGGATCCTCGAGCTCGACCGCGGCGCCGGTATCCCGTACGAGGGCAACTATTCGGGTTGGCTCGAAGCCAAGTCCGATCGTCTGGCCGCCGAATCCAAGCAGCAATCGGCTCACGAAAAGGCCATGAAGGAAGAACTGGAGTGGGTGCGCAAAGGCGCCAAGGCCCGCCAGTCCAAATCCAAGGCTCGTCTGCAACGCTTCGAAGAAATGCAATCGCAGGAATTCCAGAAGCGCAGCGAAACCAACGAGATCTACATCCCGGCCGGTCCGCGTCTGGGCGACAAGGTTATCGAGTTCAAGAACGTCAGCAAGGGCTACGGCGATCGCGTGCTGATCGACAATCTGTCGTTCTCCATGCCTAAGGGCGCCATCGTTGGCGTGATCGGCGGTAACGGTGCCGGTAAGTCGACCCTGTTCCGTATGCTGATGGGCAAGGAAACACCGGATTCGGGCTCCATCGAAGTCGGCGAAACCGTACAACTGGCGTGCGTCGACCAGAGCCGTGAAGACCTGGATGGCAGCAAGACTGTGTTCCAGCAGATCTCCGACGGTTCCGACCAGATTCGCATCGGCAACTACGAGATCCCGTCGCGCACCTACGTTGGTCGCTTCAACTTCAAGGGCGGCGATCAGCAGAAGTTCGTCAAGGACCTGTCCGGTGGTGAGCGTGGTCGCTTGCACCTGGCCCTGACCCTGAAAGAGGGCGGCAACGTCCTGCTGCTCGACGAACCGTCCAACGACCTCGACGTTGAAACCCTGCGTTCCCTGGAAGAGGCCTTGCTGGACTTCCCGGGCGCCGCCATTGTGATCTCTCACGATCGGTGGTTCCTTGACCGAGTCGCGACTCACATCCTGGCGTACGAAGACGACTCGCAAGCGGTGTTCTTCGAAGGCAACTACACCGAGTACGAAGCCGATCGCAAGAAACGCCTCGGCGAAGCGGCTTCCCAGCCGCACCGTGTACGGCACAAGAAACTGGCCTGATTTCAGGTTGGTCGCATAGAAAAAACGGAGCCTTCGGGGCTCCGTTTTTTTATGGGTCTTCAGTAAGACCGAGTCGAGGCCTTCGCGAGCAAGCCCGCTCCTACAGGTTGTGAAGATTTTTGATAATAACCACAACCCTGTAGGAGCGAGGCTTGCCCGCGAAGACGGTCTGAAGGTCACCCGGCCTCTATGGCCAACACCTCAATCACCAAATCCCCCGCCGGTCGCTTCCACAGCACTTCATCACCCACCTGCGCCCCGAGCAACGCCCGACCCAGTGGCGAGCTCCAATTGATCAAGCCATGGGTGGCATCCGCCTGGTCTTCTCCGACCAATTGCACGCGCTGCTCATGATCGTGTTCGTCGGCAAAGGTCACCCAGTTGCCGATCTGCACTTTGTCGGTCGAGGAGGCTTGTGCGACCACCTGGGCGCTTTGCAGGCGCTGCTTGAAATAGCGCCAGTCGCGATCGAGGTCGGCCTGGCGCTGCTTATCGGCCAGTTCGCCTTTGGCGCTTTCCTGATCAAGCAGGCTTTGCAGCTCGGCAACTTTTGCCTGAAGCTGCGCCAGGCCCGCTGGCGTGACGTAATTGGGCTGCGCGCTGACCTGCCGTTCGACTGGCTGATCGGCTTGCGCGGCGGCGTTATCTTCATTGACGAAGGCGCGACTCATGCTGTTCTCCCGTTATAGGGTTTGGGCCATGGTCGCAGGCATTAAGTTTCGACGAATGTCTGTAAACGACTTATTGCGAGCGATAGGCTCGCGCGGCGTCCCTGTCTTTCTCTTGTTGCCAGGCCCGTTCGCGCTCGTCCCAATGGCGGTCCTTGTACTCGTTGCGATCCTCGTTTTCACGCATGGCCTGGCACTGACGGAAGCCATCGGTCCAGCCTTCGGCGTATTGCTTGTCCTTGAGGTAACGCGGGACATTTTTGCGAAACTCACCGGTGATCGCCCCAGCGGCTTGCCGGCCACTGCTGCAACCGTCATCGAAGCCATCGGCGAATGCCGGCGGATAACCCTTGGCGATCAGATCCTCGTGGGTCGACTCGCACCCCGTGATCACTACCAACAACCCCAATACAGCCACGCAACGCCACATCCCGGACTCCTGGGCCGTTCAACGGCCTATAAGGGAAGTCTAGAAGCGGATTTGTCGGGTGTATGTGAAAGGCTTGTGATTAATCTGTGGGCTTACAAGGACTCAATTGTGGGAGCGGGCTTGCTCGCGAAGGCGGTGTATCAGTTGGCATCGATGTTGACTGACACTCCGCCTTCGCGAGCAAGTCGGATCGCCGCACCGCCGCTCCCACAGGGATTTGCGTCAGTAGTGATACCACTTCACCTCCAGCATCACTTCGTTTTCGGGCGAAGCCAGGTGGCTGAATTCGCGCTGGGCGCTCAGGCGCACGCCCAGATTGCGCGACAGTTCCCACTGCTGATTCAGGCTCATGCTGCGGCGCACTTCGCCATTGGTGAAGTAATCACCCTTGGCTTCCAGGCTGAAATTGCCCAGCGGGTTTTTCCATAGCAGGCCGCTGTTGAATCCCGCCGCCGGGGCGATGAAACCCGCGAAGTCGTTGTTATGCTCAACACGCACGGTGCCCAAGGCGAAACCGAGCATGTCGTCACCCAGCTGCCAGGTCCCGCCGCCACCGCCATTGACATGGCTGACCAGGGTTTCGTCATCATGCTTGCCCGGTACGCGCTCCAGGCCGCCGGTGACTTGCCATGACAGCGGCTGCAACAATTCATTGCGAGGCGTCAGCGAGCGGATGGTCGCCAGGTCCAGTTGCTGCAACTGCCAGTCATTGCCTTCGTATTGGCGCAGCTTCATCTGCAGAATTTCGATCTGCGCGCCGAGGGGGAAGCTTTCCATGTTGTCATTAAGGTCGTGATAGGCCATGCGCAGGCCATATTCGCCGAAGGCCTTGTCGCCTCGAGTGCCGATGCCGGCCTGCCAGGTGCGGGATTCGTGACCGTCCTCGGGCAAGCCGGGTTGCGGAATTTCCAGCTCCGGGGGCGGGTTTTGATTGATTGCGCGCAGCAATTCGAAACTGCGTTGAGCCCGTTGCGGGTCACGCTCCTGACCGTTGGCGCGATAACGCTCCAGACGATAAGCCCCATCGATGATCAACGCCTGGCGGTCGCGAGGTAGGGTCTTGAACGCCGGAGTCTGCAATTGCGTCTGATCGGCGCTGACGTTCAGCACCCACGCCTGCTCTTCAACGGTTAATGGCTCGGCGCGGCTTAGCAGTTCACGCTCACGGGACGGGCGATACTCGATCGACTCCACCAGCCCGGCTTCTTTCACCGCTTTGACCGTGTCAGTAGGGATAGCGGTCAACGGGAATTGCTCGGTCAACTGCAGGCTCGGTCGCGCCACTTGCAGCAGTTCAAGCAGGCGGTAGGAACAGTTTTCGTCGAAGAAGAAGTAGTCGAACTGGATCTGCTTGAGTTCCCAGACGTGCTCGACCATGCGCTCGGTTTCCTGCTGCGTCAGGTTCAGGCGGTATTCCCACAGATCGCGGTTCTCGAGGCTACGGTATTCCGAGAGCTTTTCCTGATACGGCACCAACGCGAACAGCCCGGGATAGCCACCCATCAGACCTTTCCAGGCATACAGAATGCTGTTGTCCGAACCTTCGATGTAGGCGCCGAAGTTGATCGCGTAACTGAGCAGCGATGTCTTGTCACTCTGCACATTGGCCTGATCGATGCGCAGCAAGGTGTGACCAAACATCGACGATGGACTGTTCAGGTAGGCCGCCGGGAAAATCATCACCGCGCTGTGGGGCGCAACATCCTTGAACCATTGCTTGAACTCAGCACAGTCCGGTGTCGGCAGATCGCTGAGCGCCAGTTGCGCCTTGAGCCAGCGGGTGCGGGCCGGATAGACGCATTGGGCATGCTGCTCACCTGCACTGGCCGGGGCATACAGAGCCTGCACGGTCGCCGCCAGTTCACGGTCGGGGTGTTCGTTGCCATCGGGGGCGAGAAAGAATTTCTTGTCGCTGACATAGCTGCGCCAGCCACCGAGCTTGGCGGTTTCGTAATGCCCCAGGGAAATCCAGAAGGGGTCGTTGGCCAGTTGCTGCAAACGTTGATTGTCGATATGTGGCGCGGCGGACAGCGGGGCGCAGACACAGAGCGCCAGCCAGGCAAGGCGTTTGAGCATAGTGAGCAACTTAGCTTTTCGAAAAAAAAAGAGATCGGAGGAAAGACCCAAAGCACGACAGGTCAAAAAACAAAACCCGCTCCCCAAAAGGAGCGGGGTGGATCGAGCTTAAGCTTGAGTAGCGTACTTGGCCAGACGCGGGTCGCTTTTCAGCACGGCCAGGGTGTTGGTATGCACGTCATCAGCGGTCACGTCAGCTTTGCTGAAGATTTGCTGGAAGTGCTGATGAGTCACAGCGGCGAAGTGCGCACGGTCTTCCGGCGCCACGCCCAGTACTACGGCGTAAGTGGTCAGCGCTTCGCCCTGACCTTTAGCCATGTCTTCGGACAGCTCGTTCATCATGCCATTCATGGCGATCCAGGATTTGCCGCCATAGGTCAGCGACGCATTGGTCGAGCAACCGTTGGTACCGGAGGTCATACCGAACGTTGCGTTACCGGAAGTGCCGTTGGTGGTGGATGCCAGGAAGTGTGCCGGGGTGCCACGCTGACCTTCGAACAGCATGTTGCCCCAACCGCAGTCCGGACCGCCTGGCGCCTGAGCCATGGCGTTGATGGATACAGCGGTGAAGAGAGTACCGAGAAGAATCCGTTTCATAGCTATGTTCTCTTTGTGTGCATACCAATGGACAGGGTGCTGGCCCCTAATGGTGCCAGTGGGCCGGTTATTCGTTCCAGCCGCGCAGTTTGGAGTTTAGGCACGTTCCGGGGGTTCCGTTACTTTTTGCGAAACATTCGTTGAAAACATTGATTTTGAGCTGCTCGGCCCGGGGTTGGCGCTTTGTCTAAGCGCGCGCCTTGCCAGTGAGGTACGGGCAGCGCCAGAATGCCGCTATCTGCCCCGCCTGATGTAAGGAAGCCCGATGCCTGATCCTGTTGCTGCCAGCTTGCGTCTAGCGCCTGAAGCGCTGACCCGTCCGTTTTCCGCTGAACAGTTCAGCTTCTAGACGACCAATGATCTGGATCCCTTCAGGGGTGTTCTTGTCCAGTAACGTTGGGTTTTTTCCTTGCAGTTCGGTGTGGCCATGCCACGCCCCGGTTATAACGTATTCGTCATGGGCGAGCCCGGCACCGGCCGTTTTTCGTTCGTCAAACGCTACCTCAAGGCCGAAGGCAAGCGCCTGCAGACCCCGGCTGACTGGGTCTACGTCAATAATTTCGATGAGCCGCGCGAGCCTCGTGCGTTGGAATTGCCGTCGGGCACCGCCGGTGCTTTCATCGGTGACATCAACGGCTTGATCGACAACCTGCTGGCGACCTTTCCGGCCGTGTTCGAGCACCCGTCCTATCAGCAGAAGAAAAGCGCCATCGACCGCGCTTTCAACCAGCGTTATGACCGTGCACTGGATGTGATCGAGCGTCTGGCGCTGGAGAAAGAGGTCGCGCTCTACCGCGACAGCAGCAACATCGCCTTCACCCCGATGAGCGAAGGCAAGGCACTGGATGAGGCTGAGTTCGCCCAGTTGCCGGAAGCCGAGCGCGAACGTTTTCATGACGACATTGCCGGGCTGGAAGAGCGGTTGAACGAAGAACTCGCCAGCCTGCCGCAATGGAAGCGCGAGTCGAGCAATCAACTGCGTCAGCTCAACGAAGAAACCATCACCCTGGCCTTGCAGCCATTGCTCGCTCCGCTGTCGGAAAAGTACGCGGAAAACGCCGGCGTTTGCGGTTACCTGCAAGCGATGCAGGTGTACCTGCTCAAGACGGTGGTCGAGCAACTGGTGGACGACAGCAAGACCGACGCCATCGCCCGCAAGCTACTGGAAGAGCAATACGCCCCCAGCCTGGTGGTCGGTCATCCGTTCAGTGGCGGCGCGCCCGTGGTGTTCGAGCCGCATCCGACCTACGACAACCTGTTTGGACGCATCGAATACAGCACCGATCAGGGCGCGCTCTACACCACCTATCGGCAGCTGCGACCGGGTGCGCTGCACCGGGCCAACGGCGGTTTCCTGATTCTCGAAGCGGAAAAAATGCTCAGTGAGCCTTTTGTCTGGGATGCGCTCAAACGCGCCCTGCAATCGCGCAAGCTGAAAATGGAATCGCCTCTGGGTGAGTTGGGCCGGCTGGCCACCGTGACGCTGACACCGCAACACATTCCGTTGCAGGTGAAAGTCGTCATCATCGGCGCCCGACAGCTCTACTACACGTTGCAAGACCTCGATCCGGACTTCCAGGAGATGTTCCGCGTCCTGGTGGATTTCGACGAAGACATCCCGATGGTCGACGAGAGCCTGGAGCAGTTCGCCCAGTTGCTCAAAACCCGTACGTCCGAGGAAGGCATGGCGCCGCTGACCGCCGATGCGGTGGCGCGTCTGGCGACTTACAGCGCGCGTCTGGCAGAACATCAGGGACGTTTGTCGGCGCGGATCGGCGATCTGTTCCAACTGGTCAGCGAGGCGGATTTCATTCGTGACCTGGCGGGTGACGACATGACCGACGCCGGGCACATCGAGCGTGCGCTCAAGGCCAAGGCCACCCGTACCGGGCGTGTTTCGGCGCGGATTCTCGATGACATGCTGGCCGGGATCATTCTGATCGACACCGATGGCGCGGCTGTTGGCAAGTGCAACGGGCTGACGGTACTGGAAGTCGGCGATTCGGCCTTCGGGATTCCGGCGCGGATTTCCGCCACGGTTTATCCAGGCGGCAGCGGCATCGTCGACATCGAGCGCGAGGTCAACCTCGGTCAGCCGATCCACTCCAAAGGCGTGATGATCCTTACCGGGTATCTGGGCAGCCGTTATGCCCAGGAATTTCCGCTGGCGATTTCCGCGAGTATCGCCCTGGAGCAGTCCTACGGTTATGTCGACGGTGACAGCGCGTCTCTGGGGGAGGCGTGCACGCTGATCTCGGCCTTGTCGAAAACCCCGCTCAAGCAGTGTTTCGCGATTACCGGTTCGATCAACCAGTTCGGTGAAGTGCAGGCGGTGGGTGGGGTCAACGAGAAGATCGAAGGTTTCTTCCGGCTCTGCGAAGCCCGTGGTTTGACGGGGGAGCAAGGGGCGATCATTCCTCAGGCCAACGTTGCCACGCTGATGCTCGACGAAAAGGTGCTGGCGGCGGTGCGCGCGGGGCAGTTCCATGTCTACGCGGTGCGCCAGGCCGACGAGGCTCTGAGTCTGTTGGTCGGCGAGCCAGCCGGCGCGCCGGATGAGAATGGCGCATTCCCTGAAGGCAGCATCAACGCGCGGGTAGTGGAACGCTTGCGGGTGATTGCGGAAATGATCAGCGAGGAAGACCTCAAGGAAGCCGAAAAGGAGTTGGCACAGGAAGCGATGCTGGAAATCAAACCGGCCTGACACAACCCCCATGTGGGAGCGGGCTTGCTCGCGAAGACTGACTAACATTCAACATCAATGTCGACTGTTATGCCGCCTTCGCGAGCAAGCCCGCTCCCACAGGTTCTGTAGTGTTTTGCAGACTGTATTCAATGCAAAAGAGCGCCATCAAAATGGCGTCAAGAATTCACGCAGTGACCACTCGGCACCTTCTGATTCTGGTTCGCGTGCGAGCCAGACTTTTCTTCTATTATCTGCTCAAGGATATCGACAGTAATCACTGGATCGAGACAGCCTTCCCGTGGAGGCTGAATACCGGATCTACCGAGGGTCGCCGCCATGTCGCGCAACCTCTGTCTCACCCGTCAATGCCTGGGCCTTGTGACCCGTATCGAATGTGCTATCCGCCCGCTGGCGGGAGATACGGGCATGTGGACCTTGCTCTTCGCCGCCGGAATGGCCGGCGAGCAGCCTTCTGCCATCAAGGCCCAAGGCCCGTTCCGTGGGCCGGTCGTGGCGGAATCGATCCTCGACACCATCGTTGAAAGTCTGACCTTGCATGGTTACGAACTGGCCGACGACCCGCAAATCTGGTGCCTGCATCTGCAAGCCCAGTTGCGAGAGATCAATGGTGGTCGTTACCGCAACCTTAGCGGACCCGAGTTTCGGCCCGAGCACTGAACAGGCTATTGATCAAGGCTGCCTGGCTCAGCCTTGTCGAGTTTGACCTCAAACCCATATTGCACGGTGGTGAGGTTGGTTCGCTGATAAGTTTCCAGACGTGTGGGCTGGCCATAGAAGTAATGCACTGCAAATAACGCCGGGCCTTGCGCGCTCGCGTCGTGACTGACCGACAGAATCTCTTTCAAATAATTGCCGCTGTCGTCCTTGGCGAAAAAACGCCAGTCCTGGGCGGGAAACAGTTTCAAATCCACCACCAATGCATTCCCTTTGAACTCCAGGCCTTTGGGCAACTGGCGGGCGTCGTATGTTTGCTGGTCGATAGTCGCCAGAAAGTGCGGCATGGAGCCCACGGCGTAGGCCGGTGTTTCCGGAAACAGGTTCAGATCATAGGTGATGGCGCCGCGGATCGGATCGACCTCATACGCCTCCGGCGGCAGCTCTATCGGCCCATCGCGCTGGCCATTGCGGTCTTGGGTAAAGAACGTCACCGGGCTTTCGCCGGGATTGAAAGAGGTGCCGAGCAGTTCGTCATTGAAGCTTCTGGGGTGATTGAATTCGATGCGGGCGGCACTTGGGTCATCGACCGACTGACTGATGCTGATGCTTTTTTTCAGTTGCTCCTCGCTCAATGTTGCGCCCTTGAGCCAAGTCGCAGCCTGGTCGTCATACACCACCACCGGTAAGGTCAGCGGCTGGATGGTTTTTTCCGTGGTGTGCGGGTCGAAGCGGCGTATCGGCAGGTTCAGGTCCTTGTGGGTCACCGTGACCGCCGAGAAGTCCAGCAGGCTCACCTCGATGGTGTCGATCGGGCCGTTGAAGTAGACCTTGGTGTAATGCCGGGTTTGTTGTTGTTCAAACGCACGCTGCTCGTCATCGAGCTGTTTTTCGAACGCTTCGCTCCAGGCCTTCTGCTGTTGCATCTGCGCCAGTTGTTTTTGATAAAACGCAATTTGCGCGGCGGTTTCGTTGATCGCACCTGAACGAGAGAGGAATTGCCCGGTGGCGTCCCTGGCCTGAACGATCAATGGGGTGAGTGATATGTCACGTATCTCGGGGGCCAGCGGCGCGCTGTTACTGAATTCGATTTCGGCGTAGTTATCGCCCAGTTTCAATAAGGTGACACTGAGATTGTCGTTGGTGCGAGTCTGGCCGACGTCCTTTTTCGTCAGGTCGAAACTGTAGAGCCGGCGTGGGGCGATGACTTCCACCTTGCTTTGCAGGCTCACCGGTTGTGGTTGGTTCTTCTTGTCCACCTCCAGGCCTTCGATGAAGGGGTAGGTCACCGTCAAATCATCGGGGTTGGTCAGGTTGGAGCTCGACGGGCTCAGCTGAATGCCGGGATCGGTTTCCGACCATTCCGGCTGGAACGCGATGACGCGCTTGTTGCTCAGGGTCACCGATTGCCATTCCAGTCCATGAGGAAAAAGGAACGCGCCCGGAATGTTGAAGTTGAAGGGGAATACCGGTTGCAGATCGGTCAGGTAATCCGAGCTGGACTCCTTGTGCAGCACGAACAGACCGTTAATGTAGGTGTCGACCAGGGCCTGGGGTGTGGGGTAGTGCTTGAGCACGGCGAGGGCGTCTTCGCCGTATTCGGTGACCACTGGTTTGGTGTCGAGTTTGAGTTGTGCACGCTCGAGTAACAATAGGGAACCGCCTAGCTCGGCTACGGCATCCTTGAGTTTAGGGTCCTCGATCGTCTCCAGGGATTGTTCGAACTGTGCGATCTTTTCTTCGAGGCTGACCTGGCGTTTCTCATCGCTGGGTGAGCAGCCACCGAGCAACAATGCGAAGCAAAGCCCGGCACTCGTTAACGGCAATCGCACATCCATTTCCAGTCTTCCTGTCCGACGTCGCTGACCTGTCAATCATCTGGACACTAGCAGAAAAACTTTGTCACACACACGCAGGTTACGGATTTTCCGGCGGTTTCTGGGTGTAACAGGTGGCTGTTATACTCGCCGCCATTTCCAGCCCCTTGTGTGAGATTCAATGGAACGCTTTATCGAAAATGCAATGTACGCCTCCCGCTGGTTACTGGCGCCGATCTATTTCGGTTTGTCCCTGGGCTTGCTGGCGTTGGCACTGAAATTCTTCCAGGAAGTCTTCCACGTCATTCCTAACGTGTTCTCGATGGCCGAGTCGGACCTGATTCTGGTACTGCTGTCGTTGATCGACATGGCGCTGGTGGGCGGCTTGCTGGTGATGGTGATGATCTCTGGCTACGAAAACTTCGTTTCTCAGCTGGATATCGACGACAGCAAGGAAAAGCTCAACTGGCTGGGCACCATGGATTCGTCTTCGTTGAAGATGAAGGTCGCAGCTTCCATCGTGGCGATTTCGTCGATCCACCTGCTACGGATCTTCATGGACGCCAAGAACGTCGATCCCGAGCATTTGAAGTGGTACGTGGTCATTCACATGACCTTCGTGGTGTCGGCGTTTGCCATGGGCTATCTGGACAAGCTGACCAAGCACTGATCTGCACAATTCTTTGTAGGAGCGAGGCTTGCCCGCGAAGAGGCCGTGTCAGTCGACATAAGTGTTGCCTGTTACGCCGCCTTCGCGGGCAAGCCTCGCTCCTACAAGAAACGGTGTGAAACAGACGGGTGGTGCCGTCTGTAGCTTGTACTTTGGCCCGCCGAGGCATATCCATGTAGAGGTCCTGGCTCGCCAATGCCTGAGGTGTGCTCATGAACCTGCAAGAATTGAATGCGTATGCCGTCGCCGGAAAGGTCGATGAGCTGAACCTGATCTCGATGGAAGGCGTGTTTTACGTGCTGGAGGCACGGATGCATGGCGCGGGGCATCCATTGCGCGATGCGCACGGCGAGATATTGCATCTGCGCTCGGTCGAGCATGCGCGTGAAGTGCTTCATGCCTTTCCCAAGTTGTCGTTCAACGTCGTGCATACCTCGGCTCAGGATGAAATGTGCGGTGCCAGCACCGAGGAAAGCCTGAAGGTACCGATCACTTTCCGTTCCGCGTGACAGGGCCGACACGGCTCATCAACGTGACGGCATCTGTGCTAGTCTGCTCGCCCTTTTGATTCCGGGCGCTCCGGGATGCGCTGTGCATGCACGGCAAGTTCCAGGGCCGTCCGCACAACGGAGCAGTGTCATGTCCGAAGTAAATCTGTCTACCGACGAAACCCGCGTCAGCTACGGCATTGGCCGTCAGTTGGGCGACCAGCTGCGTGACAACCCGCCTCCGGGCGTTAGCCTGGACGCAATCCTGGCTGGCCTGACCGACGCGTTCGTCGGCAAGCCAAGCCGTGTGGGTCAGGAAGAGATGTCCGCCAGCTTCAAGGTGATCCGCGAAATCATGCAAGCCGAAGCTGCAGCCAAGGCTGAAGCCGCTGCTGGCGAAGGCCTGGCTTTCCTGGCTGAAAACGCCAAGCGCGAAGGCATCACCACTCTGGCTTCCGGCCTGCAATTCGAAGTGCTGACTCAAGGTGAAGGCGCCAAGCCAACCCGTGAAGATCAAGTGCGCACCCACTACCACGGCACCCTGATCGACGGCACTGTGTTCGACAGCTCCTACGATCGTGGTCAGCCTGCAGAATTCCCGGTAGGCGGCGTTATCGCTGGCTGGACCGAAGCCCTGCAACTGATGAACGCCGGCAGCAAATGGCGTCTGTACGTGCCGAGCGAACTGGCTTACGGCGCTCAAGGCGTTGGCAGCATTCCGCCGCACAGCGTACTGGTATTCGACGTCGAACTGCTCGACGTTCTGTAAGACCTGGGTGTCGGAACGGGCTCGGTCATGTGGGAGCGGGCTTGCTCGCGAAGGCGGTGTGTCATTCAGCGATGATGTTGAATGTCATGACCTCTTCGCGAGCAAGCCCGCTCCCACAGGGCTCGCTCCGACATGTTGCATTTTCATAGTTCAATTTTATGGTTCAAATCGCTGGTCGGGCGCAACGCCCGGGCATAGCAGAACAGAAACAGATTGCGCACCAGTTCCTTGAGCACCACCGGCTCGCTGGAACTTAAACCGTTGACGTCCAGATCACCCTGATCCTGCAGCTCGTTCAAGGCTTCTTCTTCAAGCACCGCACAGACTTCCCCGGTTTCCCGATGCAGGATTCTGAGGTAGGGGTGTGGGCGGTCCAGCCAGGCATCGATCAAATAAGTCATGAGTCTAATCTCCATTGATGGGTTTCAATGAGAATAATTCTTATTCATCAAATAGCAAGGGCCTATTGGCGGTTTGTGTTTTTTTCTGTGGGGAAATTGCTGAGTGTCAAAACGACTGGCGTTTGGCTATTGCGCGGGAATGCTGGGTGATTCGGGGAAGGGCGAAGCACCATCCCACGCCGGGCGCGGGATGGAATGCAGCAGATTCAGACTTTTCTGACGAACTCGGATTTGAGTTTCATCGGGCCGATGCCATCGATCTTGCAGTCGATGTCGTGGTCGCCATCGCACAGGCGGATGTTCTTGACCTTGGTGCCGACCTTGACCACCAGCGACGTGCCTTTGACCTTGAGGTCCTTGATCACGGTGATGGTATCGCCGTCCTGCAGGACATTGCCGACCGAGTCCTTTTTCACGGTGTCATCGGAAGTCACTTCGGCTTCGCCACCGGCGGACCACTCGTGGGCGCACTCTGGGCAGATCAGCTGGGTGCCGTCTTCGTAGGTGTATTCGGAATTGCATTTTGGGCAGGGTGGCAGCGTGCTCACTAAAGCTCCTTGGATTCAGGATGGCTAAAAAGCGCACATTATATAGGGTTTATACAGGGGAGGGGGCGACACATGATTTTGTAGGAGCGAGGCTTGCCCGCGAATGCGATCTACCAGTCGACACCAATGTGACTGACACACCGCATTCGCGGGCAAGCCTCGCTCCTACAGGGCGCGCGTTAGTTAGTGCGTGCGGGCGACCGCGAACTCACTCAACTCAACCAACGCATCGCGGTATTCGCTAGCGGGCAGGGCGTCGAGGCACTTGATCGCACGGGCCACATAATCGCGGGCCAGTTGCGCGGTGTAGTCCAGCGAACCGGACGCTTCAACAGCTTCGCGAATGCTTTCCAGATCTTCGATGCCACCTTTCTGGATCGCCTGACGAACCAGTGCGGCCTGCTCAGGAGTGCCTTCGCGCATGGTGTAGATCAGCGGCAGCGTCGGTTTGCCTTCGGCCAGATCGTCACCGACGTTCTTGCCCAGGGTTTCGGCATCGCCGCGGTAATCCAGCAGGTCGTCGACCAATTGGAAGGCCACCCCCAGGTGATCGCCGAAGGTGCGCAGTGCTTCGCTCTGTTCCGGCGAGGCGCCGGCCAGGGCCGCGGCACTGTGGGTCGAGGCTTCGAAGAGCATCGCGGTTTTGCCGCGGATGACTTCCATGTAGGTTTCTTCGGTAGTGCTGGCGTCGCGGACCTTCGACAGTTGCAACACTTCGCCTTCAGCGATGATGCGCGTGGCTTGCGAAAGGATCTTCATCACCGGCATGGAGCCCAGTTCGACCATCATTTCGAAGGAGCGCGAATACAGGAAGTCGCCCACCAGCACGCTCGGCGCGTTGCCCCACATGGCGTTGGCGGTCGAGCGGCCACGGCGCATGCCGGACATGTCGACGACGTCGTCGTGCAGCAGGGTGGCGGTGTGCAGGAACTCGATGGTCGCGGCCAACAGGCGCAGGTCATCGCCTTCGCGGCCGAGTGCCTTGCCGCACAGCAGCACGAGCAACGGGCGCAGGCGTTTACCGCCAGCCGAGGTAATGTAGTCGCCGATTTTCGATACCAGCGGCACTCGGGAAGTCAGCTGTTTCTTGATGATGCCGTCGACGGCGCTAAAATCGTCCGCCACCGCGCGGTAGAAAGCTTGGGGTTGCATCAGCGACAGTTGCTCCAGAAGGGTTGCGCGGCATGCTAGGACCCACGTCCGGGCCTGTCAAGGCGCGATGGACAGCCTCTTGCATCGCCCCGGAAGCTTGCGTACAATCGCGCACCCTGAACTTCCTGGGCAGCACCTGCCTTACGCAATTGCAAACAGGCCTTCCAGCCTTATGCAGCCATGCCAGCCAATACCTCTTCTTATAAAGAGCTGGGTGAGCAGGATTATCGGAGAAATACCATGTCTTATGCAGTAATCGTTACTGGTGGCAAGCAGTACAAAGTTGCTCCAGGTGAATACCTGAAGATCGAAAAACTGGAAATCGCTACCGGCGAATCCGTTACTTTTGATCGCGTTCTGTTGGTTGCCAATGGCGACGACGTGAATATCGGCGCTCCAGTTGTTCCTGGCGCTACCGTTGTGGCTGAAGTGATCTAACAAGGTCGTCACGATAAAGACCGCATCATCAAGTTCCGTCGTCGTAAGCACCACATGAAGCGTAT
>NZ_JBIVCD010000006.1:101359-105134 GCF_044746425.1 Pseudomonas sp. NPDC086112
AGCTGGTGGTAGTACCCGTAACGGTCGCGACTCAGAAGCCAAACGCCTTGGCGTGAAGATGTATGGCGGCCAGGTTATCATTCCGGGCAACATCATCGTGCGTCAGCGCGGCACCCAATTCCACGCTGGCTACGGCGTTGGCATGGGCAAGGATCACACTCTGTTCGCTAAAATCGACGGCGTGATCAAGTTCGAAGTAAAAGGCGCCTTCGGTCGTCGTTACGTAAGCATTGTTCCGAAGACTGACGTCGTCGCGGCATAATTACGTAGTTGCTGGAAAAGCCCTGTCTTGCGACGGGGCTTTTTCGTTTGTGGGGTGAGTCTCTTGCAAAGCTGTTTGTGATGGGCTCCAGCGCTGTATTGGCGGTCGTTGATTGAGGTCGCTGCGCTCATTTTTGCAAGAGTCTTATGTCTAGGTTTTTTCGGCTCGTCCGTATGGCGAGAGGCGTTTTGTTATGAAGTTTGTTGATGAAGTATCGATTCGAGTAAAGGCCGGGGACGGCGGCAACGGTTGCATGAGCTTCCGTCGCGAAAAATTCATTGAAAACGGCGGCCCGAACGGCGGTGACGGTGGTGATGGCGGCTCGGTCTACATGGTTGCCGACGAAAACCTCAACACCCTGGTGGACTACCGTTACACCCGGCACTTCGATGCCGAGCGCGGTTCCAACGGCGGCAGCACTGACTGCACCGGCAAGAAAGGTGAGGAGTTGGTGCTGCGCGTTCCAGTTGGCACTACCGTTATCGATTCCGCGACTCAGGAAGTGATCGGCGACCTGACCAAGGCCGGTCAGCGCCTGCTGGTGGCTCACGGCGGCTGGCACGGTCTGGGTAACACTCGTTTCAAATCCAGCACCAACCGGGCGCCGCGCCAGACCACGCCGGGCAAGCCGGGTGAGCAGCGCGACCTGAAACTGGAAATGAAGGTGTTGGCGGACGTCGGTCTGCTCGGTTTGCCGAACGCCGGCAAAAGTACCTTTATTCGCTCGGTATCGGCCGCCAAGCCGAAAGTCGCCGACTACCCGTTCACCACTCTGGTGCCGAACCTGGGTGTGGTCAGCGTCGATCGCTGGAAAAGCTTCGTGGTGGCGGACATTCCTGGTCTGATCGAAGGTGCTTCCGACGGCGCAGGTCTGGGGATTCGTTTCCTCAAGCACTTGTCGCGTACCCGTCTGCTGCTGCACCTCGTCGACATGGCGCCGCTGGATGACACCAGTGCTCCGGATGCCGCTGAAGTAATCGTCAGCGAGCTGACCAAGTTCAGCCCGTCCCTGGCTGAGCGTGATCGCTGGCTGGTGCTGAACAAGTGCGACCAGATCCTTGAAGAAGAGCACGACGCTCGCGTCAAGGAAATCGTTGATCGTCTGGAGTGGACCGGTCCGGTCTACGTGATCTCCGCGATCGCCAAGCAAGGCACCGAGCGTCTTTGCCATGACATCATGCGTTACCTGGAAGATCGTGCCGATCGTCTGGCTAACGACCCGGCCTACAAGGAAGAGCTGGCCGAGCTCGATCAGCGCATCGAAGACGAAGCGCGCGCGCAGTTGCAGGCGCTGGACGATCAGCGTGCCCTGCGTCGCAGTGGCGTGAAGTCGGTCCATGACATCGGTGACGACGATTGGGATGAAGAAGATGTGGATGACGAAGACGGTCCGGAAATCATTTACGTGCGTGACTGATTCGTTGCGATAAACTTAAGCGCCGCTCATTAGAGCGGCGTTTTAGTATCTGGAAATCGGTAGTCACGAATAACGTTACGGGCAGCGCTGGGTCGTGCTGTCCTCAAGCTAAGGTTGAAGATGATGCGGAGCAAGGTGACAGGTGCGCAGCGTTGGGTCGTGAAGATCGGCAGCGCTTTGCTGACGGCGGACGGCAAAGGCCTGGATCGCGCGGCAATGGGTGTCTGGGTCGAACAGATGGTTGCCCTGCACGAGGCGGGTGTTGAGCTGGTGCTGGTGTCCTCTGGGGCAGTGGCGGCGGGCATGAGCCGTTTGGGCTGGACTGTACGACCCAGTGCAATGCACGAGTTGCAGGCCGCTGCCGCCATCGGTCAGATGGGGTTGGTGCAGGCCTGGGAGTCGAGCTTCGCCGAGCATGGCCGGCATACCGCGCAGATTCTCCTGACTCACGACGATTTGTCCGACCGCAAGCGCTACCTGAACGCTCGCAGTACCTTGCGCGCGCTGGTCGAGCTCAAGGTGATCCCGGTGATCAACGAGAACGACACCGTGGTCACTGACGAAATCCGTTTCGGCGACAACGACACGTTGGCAGCGTTGGTGGCGAACCTGGTCGAAGCCGATTTGCTGGTGATCCTCACCGATCGCGACGGCATGTTCGACGCCGATCCGCGCAACAATCCCGATGCCAAGCTGATTTACGAGGCGCGTGCCGATGATCCGGCGCTGGATGCGGTGGCTGGCAGCACGGGCGGTGCGCTGGGTCGTGGCGGTATGCAGACCAAGTTGCGCGCTGCGCGTCTGGCAGCGCGTTCCGGTGCGCACACCATCATCGTCGGTGGGCGCATTGATCGCGTGCTGGATCGTCTCAAGGCTGGCGAGCGCATCGGCACCTTGTTGTCACCTGAGCGTGGCATGCTGGCGGCGCGCAAGCAGTGGCTGGCCGGGCACCTGCAAACCCGCGGCACGCTGGTGCTGGATGCGGGGGCGGTGACGGCGTTGTCCCTGGGCAACAAAAGTTTGCTGCCGGTGGGTGTCAAACTGGTCCAGGGCAGTTTCCGTCGCGGCGAAATGGTGGTCTGTGTGGCGCCGGACGGTCGTGAAATCGCCCGTGGCCTGGCTAACTACAGTGCTCTGGAAGCACAAAAAATCATCGGTCAGTCGTCTGAGGCGATTGTCGGTCTGCTGGGTTACATGGCGGAGCCGGAACTGGTTCACCGCGATAACCTGATTCTGGTCTGAAGGAATACCTGAATGCGTATGGCAAAAGGATTATTGGGCTTGTTGTTGGCGATGCCGCTGTTGGCCTCGGCCGATGAAATTGGCCAGGTGTCGACGGTGTTCAAGTTCGTC
Source organism: Pseudomonas sp. NPDC086112 (assembly GCF_044746425.1). Classification (NCBI taxonomy): domain Bacteria; kingdom Pseudomonadati; phylum Pseudomonadota; class Gammaproteobacteria; order Pseudomonadales; family Pseudomonadaceae; genus Pseudomonas; species Pseudomonas sp. NPDC086112. The sequence continues at coordinate 104,392 of NZ_JBIVCD010000006.1, forward strand.
GGCCCGAACGACCGTATCGTTGTCGAGGCGTTTGATGACCCGAAAGTGGATGGCGTGACTTGCTACCTGTCGCGCGCCAAGACTGGCGGGGTAAAGGGTGGGTTGGGTCTGGCTGAAGATCGCGCTGAAGCGTCTATTGCGTGCCGTCAGGTCGGGCCGATCAACTTCAAGGGTGAGCTCAAGGATGGCGAGGAGGTGTTCAAGGAGCGCACGTCCTTGGTGTTCAAGACCATGCAGGTGGTGCGATTCCTCGACAAGAAGCGCAATACGCTGGTGTATCTGGTTTATAGCGATCGTTTGATCGAGGGCAGCCCGCAGAATGCGGTGACGGCGATTCCGATTTTGCCGTGGGCACACGCTCAATAAGCTAGCAAAGATCAAAATGTGGGAGCGGGCTTGCTCGCGAAGACTGGCTGACATTCAGCATCTATGTTGACTGTTACGCCGCCTTCGCGAGCAAGCCCGCTCCCACATTTTTTTTTGCGTGGTATTTGCCAAATCGCAGGCAATAAAAAACCGACCCTGAGGTCGGTTTTTTAATGAGCGTGTCGCTTAGGCAGCAGCGGCAACGTTCAGGGCCTTTACGTGGCCATTCAGGCGGCTCTTATGACGAGCAGCTTTGTTCTTGTGGATGATGCCTTTATCGGCCATACGGTCGATAACTGGCACAGCCAGAACGTAAGCAGCTTGAGCTTTGGCAGCGTCTTTTGCGTCGATGGCCTTAACTACATTCTTGATGTAGG